>JAFXLH010000102.1 GCA_017531315.1 Bacillota bacterium | reverse complement strand
GTAATGAATTATTGCTGATCCGCTACGGCGAATTGGGCTTAAAGGGTAAAAACAAGAGTCAGTTCATCAAGCGCCTGGCGCAGAATGCCCGCGCTCAGCTGCGCGGCGTGCCCGGCACGCAGGTACACAGCAGCTGGGGCCGCCTGTGGGTAGAAACCGCCGATGCGCCGCTGGCCATCGCCCGCCTCAAGCAGGTCTTTGGCATCTATTCGCTGTCCCCGGTAATCTCTGTGGAAAAGGACATCGACCAGATCGCCGATGCCGCCTACAAAGTGCTGAAAAAGGCGCTGCCCAATGGCGGTACTTTTAAGGTAGAAAGCCGCCGCGCCGATAAGACCTTCCCCATCACCTCACCGGAGCTTTCCCGCACCGTGGCCGGCCGTCTCTTCGCTCGCCTCGGCGATGACTATGATGCGGATATGCGTAATCCGCAGCAGATGCTGAATATCGAGATCCGCGCGGAGGGCGCTTTCGTCTTCTGCGAGACCATTCCCTGCGCCGGCGGCCTGCCGGTGGGCTGCTCCGGCAAGGCGGTAGTGCTGCTTTCCGGCGGCATCGATAGCCCCGTCGCCACCTGGATGGCGATGCGCCGCGGCGTGGTGGTGGAAGCCATCCACTTCCACAGCTTCCCCTTCACCAGCGAGCAGAGCAAGGACAAGGTCGTCACTTTAGGCAAAATGCTGGCTCAGTGGCACGGCGCGCCGATCCGCCTGCACGTGGTCCACTTCACCGAGATTCAGCGCGCTATCTACGCTAATTGCAGCGAAGAATACGGCATCACCATCATGCGCCGCATGATGTTCCGCATCGCCGAACGCATCGCCAAGCAGCGCCGCGCCATGGCTATCTATACCGGCGAAAGCGTCGGTCAGGTAGCCAGCCAGACGCTGGAAAGCATAGATACCATCAATGCGGTGGTCGATATGCCGGTGCTGCGTCCGCTGGTGGCGATGGATAAGGAATGGATCATCAAATACGCGCAGGAGATCGGCACTTTCGAAACCTCGATCCTGCCGTTCGAAGACTGCTGCACCGTCTTCCTGCCCAAATATCCGAAGATCCACCCCAAGCGCGAAGAAGCCGAAGAGCTGGAAAAGAACCTCGATATCGAAGCGCTGATCACCGAAGCGCTGGAAAAAACCGAAGTAATGCTGCTTAAATAACGGGAGGTAGACTTATGTTGCTGAAAGTTTTAGTCGACAACACCACTTTTACCGGCCACCGCTTCGATGGCGGCGAATCCGGCCTCTGCTACTACATCGAAGATGACGGCCACAAGATCCTCTTCGATACCGGCCTCACCGACCTGTTCCTGCGCAATGCCAAGGTGCAGGGCGTGGATCTGGATCAGGTAGATACCATCATCCTCTCCCACGGCCACTACGACCATTGCGGCGGCCTCAAATACTTCTTCGACCGCAAGCGCCCGGTGCGCGTCATCTGCCACCCGGAAACCTTCGTTAAGCGCGTCCGCGACGGCCTGGATATGGGCCCGTCCCTCAGCCTGGAAGAAATGCAGGAACGCTGCGAGCTGATCATGACCGATAAGCCCTATCAGGTCACCAGCCACATCACCTTCCTCGGCACCATCCCGCGCAAGCTGGAATGGGAGGGCAAAAAGAATGTCGGCCAGCTGGTAGTGGGCGACAAATTGCTGCCGGACTACATCAATGACGACAGCGCCGCCATCTACAAGGACGAATACGGCGTATTTGTCATCAGCGGCTGTGCCCACAGCGGCATCTGCAATATCGTCGAATATGCCAAGGTGGTTGGCGAAAGCGATAATATCTGCGGCGTCATCGGCGGCTTCCACCTGCTGAAGCTGGATGAACAGGCCGAACGCACCATCCAGTACTTCAAAGATGAAATGATCACCAATGTCTACCCGTGCCACTGCACCTGCCTGCCGGTCAAGGCCAAATTCTTCTGCGAAGTCTCCCAGTATAAAGAAGTCGGCGTCAGCATGGAGCTGCATTGGCCGCCGGAATTTGTGGGCTGATGCAAGATTTTTGCTGATTCTACTGTATATATTTATGTGTGAGCGGCAAAAACCGCCGCGCTTTGCCACGCCGGATATGTTAAAATAAGCACGCCGCGGGAAAGGGGAGTGAAGCCATGGCGGAACATAAGGGCAACCGAAATATCTGCGAAAACCGCCGTGCGCGTCACGAATACCACTTTCTCGAAGTGTTTGAAGCCGGTATTTCGCTGCAGGGTACGGAAGTAAAATCTCTGCGTATGGGCAAGGGCAACCTGCAGGATGCCTATGCCAAAATCGAAAACGGCGAATGCTGGCTGCTGAATATGCATATCAGTCCCTACGAAATGGGCAACCGCTTCAACCACCAGCCCACCCGTCCGCGCCGCCTGCTGCTGCACAAGGCGGAGATACGCCGCATGTATGCCAAAGTGCGCGAAAAAGGGCTGACGCTGGTGCCGGTGCGCGTATATTTTTCCGGTTCCAAGGTAAAAGTAGAACTGGCGCTGGCGCAGGGCAAAAAGCTCTACGATAAGCGCGAGGACAAGATGAACCGCGAGGTAAAGCGCGATCTGGACCGCGCCATGAAAGAACACAATCGTCAATTTTAAGGCGGTGGCGGGGCGCTATGCCCCGCTGCCACCCTCCCCAAATTTCGGTACATGGGGCTGTACCGGTTTCGACGGGGGATGGATTGGCATGATAAGCGAGCCGGGATCCCACTTATCCCGTTAAACAGTGGTACGCAATTTATTTGCCAAACCTAATTACGCTTTAGCTGCTTAATTGCAGTCTAACCCCGGCCTCATCTCGCCCGTAGGCTGAACGTCGGGGTCAAAAATACGGGATGCTGTCGCGTTACCTCCCAGTGGCGCGGCCTAAGATAAAGGGATAGCGAAGCGTCAGGTCGTTCATAGCCGGCCGCCTAGCGAAATCTAAATTGTGAACTGCGCTCGGAGAAGTTCATGTGGGTCTTCCTTCGGACAGGGGTTCGACTCCCCTCAGCTCCACCAAAAAAGACCGATCATTTTGATACGATAAGTATCTGAATGGTCGGTCTTTTATTTTTTCGATGCTATGATATAATCAGTTAGACAAACTTGAATTTGTAAAGATGTCAGAAT
>JAFXLH010000101.1 GCA_017531315.1 Bacillota bacterium | reverse complement strand
GCCGCGCACCCCGGCGGGCGGGGTGACCCCGCCCCTACGGTCTGGAGCATACCTTACGCCATCCACACAAAAAACCCCCTCACGCGGAGGGGGTTTCTTCTTATTATATACATCTCACTCGGCAGCCTCCGCGCTATAGACCAGCGCGCCGTCTTTGAAGCAGTAGCGCACGGCGCCGAAGTTTTCGCCGTCGGTGGTGACGGAGGGGTCCCACACTACCACATCGGCAAACATATTCTCGCTGAGTCTGCCGCGGCGGCGGAATTCGCGGCCGCCCAAGCGCGCCGGCATGGTGCTAAGCGCCTCGGCCAGCTGCTCGATGCTGATGCGGCATTCCAGCACGCCCTTATTATACACGCGCAGCGCCCGCTCCGGGCAGCCGCAGAGCAGCGCCGGCATCTCGCCCTCATCCGGCAGCGCCTCCCACGCGGCGTCGGTATCCGGCAGCTCGGCGGGGTTCAGGTACTCCGCGGGCGCGGGGATGCGCGCCGTCACGCCGTGGGCATAGTCCGGCGCATCGCCGATATCGATGAAGCCGGGCAGGATGAAGCAGCCGCTCACATCGTAGATGGCGGGGTCGCGATCATTGTGCAGGAATTTGCCGATGGCGAGGATGATGTCGTCTTCCATCAGCAGATCGCCGGTGAAGCTTTTGAGGCGGCTCACCACCAGCCCGTTTTTGAGTAAGATTCGGCCCATTTACATACCCTCCTGCTGCAAGTACAGCTTGTAGAATTCGCGCAAATGCGCGATTTTGGCGGCGTAGGCCGCAGGGTCGCTCTCGGTGCAGATGAAGCGGTCCAGCCCCTGCCAATCCTCATCCGGCAGCGTGAGATACGGCATCTGCAGCACCGTGCGCTGCATATTTTTCGCAAGGCCCAGCGCCCCGTCGAAGAGCTGCACATGGGGGAAGAGGCGCTTTAGCTGCGGTTTCAGATAGGTGTAGTGGGTGCAGCCTAAGACGATGCCTTCCATATCTGCGGCGTAGGGGGCGAGCTTTTCCTGTAGGTAGTCGCGCACGGCCTCGCTGTTCGGGTCTTCTTCCACCAGCTCCATCAGCCCGGAGCAGGCGAGGGTAGTGATGTTTTTGCCCTGCCCGTACTGCTCCATCAGATGCTTCAGCTTATTCTCGCGCACGGTCAGCGCGGTGGCGAGGATGACGATGCGCCCGCCCTTATTGGCCTGCACGGCGGGCTTCAGCGCGGGCTCGATGCCTAAGACCGGCACCTGCAGCTGATAGCGCAGCTCTTTTATCGCGGCGGCGGTCGCGGTGTTGCAGGCTATCACCACCGCCAGCAGCGGCATATCCGCCCAGGCCGCGCAGTTATCCAGCATCCGCTGCAATATCTCCTCGCGGCTGTGGTCGCCGTAGGGCGCATAGGCGGTATCGGCGAAGAAGCAGAGGTTGGCATAGGGCATCAGCCGCCGCAATTCGGCAAAAACGGGGATGCCGCCCACGCCGGAATCACAGCAGACGATATATTTATCCGTCAATTCCGTCATTTCACGCACCCCCAGTTTGAAGTAATAGGTAATAGTGAAGAGTGAATAGGTGTTTATCGTAGGGGACGGGTCCCCCGTCCCGCAATTTTCCTAAAACTCGCTTTCTTCCACCACATTGCCTTTATCGATAACAAATCTTTTGCCGCTGCCTACGGCGAAGTTGATATCGGTGGCGGTGATGAAGGTCTGGGCGGCGCCGTCCAGGTGGCTCAGCAGCTGGCTGCGGCGGTGTTCGTCCAGCTCGCTCATCACATCATCCAGCAGCAGCACCGGCAGGTCGTCGCGCATCGTGCCGGCCAGCTGCAATTCTGCCAGCTTCAGCGCCAGCGCGATGGTGCGCTGCTGCCCCTGCGAGGCATAGGCCTTGGCGGCAGCGCCGTTTAAGCTCAAGTGCAGGTCGTCGCGGTGCGGGCCTACCATGGTCACGGCGCGGGCTATCTCGGCGCGGCGCTTACGCTGCAGCTCCTCGCGATAGGCGGCCTTTACCGCCTCCACATCCTCGCCGCCCTCACGCACGGTGCTCTCGTAGCTGAGCAGCAGCGGCTCGGCGGGAGCTAAGTGCTGCTGCAAGGCGGCGGCACGCGGCTGCAGCTCGCGAATCAGGCGGCGGCGGGCGGTGATGATGGCCGCGCCTACCTCGATCAGCTGCTCGTCAAATACCTCCAGCTGCTCCGGCTGCGGCTGATCCAGCCAGGCATCCAGCAGGGCATTGCGCTGGCGGACGAGGCGGTTGTAGCGCAGCATATCGGCGCAATAAGTGGGGGAGAGCTGCGAGAGCTGGGCGTTGATATAGCGGCGGCGCAGCTGCGGCGCGCCCTTTACCAGCTGCAGATCTTCCGGCGAAAAGATGACGGTGTGGAAGAAGCCCACCAGAGCGGAGCGCTCGCGGCGCGCCTGCCCGTCCAGCTTCACCCGGCGGCGATGATCTGCGCCATAAGCGGCAGAAAGCGTGTGTGCGCCGTCGGCGGTGGTGATGCCGCCCTCCAGATAGAAGTACTCGGCGCCGCTACGCAGCATCTCTGCCTCATCCGCCCCGCGGAAAGAGCTGGCAAGGCTTAGGTAAGAGATCGCTTCCAGCAGATTGCTCTTGCCCTGCCCGTTCATCCCCACGATGATATTCACTTGTTCATGCCAGCCGATCTCGCAGGCGGCATAATTGCGGAAGTTTTCTACCCGCAGGCGGTCTATACGCAAATCGTTACCTCTTATATAATGCTAAATCACGGCATGGCCGCTTTGTAGACGTCCTTGGCAGACTTATTGGCAGCTTCCAGCGCGGCTTCGGCAGCGGCTTCCGCTTCAGCGGCGGCAGCTTCGGCTTCGATGGCGGCGGCTTCGGCGGCAGCCTTGTCAGCTTCGGCGGCGTTCATCG
>JAFXLH010000100.1 GCA_017531315.1 Bacillota bacterium | reverse complement strand
GCTCATAGGCGATGATGCCGTGGCGGTTGGCCAGCTCTTCCGTATAATCTTTGAGCAGATAGGTGCGGTAGCCGTAGAGACCGCGCTCGTAGTGAGTGAGGATGGGGATGAGGCCGGCTTCGGCAATACGTACATCTTCGCCGTCCGCCTCAAAGGTGACGGATAGCATACCGCCCAGCATCGTTTCGTCAATGTGCTGGGAAGAGATGAAGTTGCCCAGCGAGTAGATGCAGTAGGTCTGATTGCCATCCGCACCGGTCAGCCATTCGGCGGGCTGGATCACGTGCGGGTGATGGCCGATGATCAGGTCTGCGCCCAGATCGGCCAGATACTGCGCCTGCTCACGCTGGCGTGCGCCTTCCTTGGTCTGGTATTCCGTGCCCCAGTGCATGGATACGATGACGATATCCGCCAGCTCTTTGGCGGCGGCGATATCAGCCTTGGCGGCATCGGCGTCATACTTGGATACCAGCCACTCATTGGGGATCCAGTAGTTGCTGCCATAGGTGTAGCTGAGCCAGGCGATGCTGAAATCGTCATGCTCGGTAACTTTGATCTGCGCCGCGGCTTCCGAATCCGCCACGCCGATCAGGGCGATCTCCGGGAATTGCTGCCAGTAGGCGATGGTATCCAGCAGGGCGTCGGTGCCGCTGTCCATGGCGTGGTTGTTGGCAAGGTTGACGATATCGAAACCGGCGGCGCGCAGCGCATCACCGTTTTCCTGCGGCGTATTGAACTTGGGGTAGCCGGTGGCGGGGATATTGTTGCTCATCGGCGATTCGTGGTTCACATAGGCGATATCGGCGGCACTGATATAAGGAGAGATGTGCTGATAGAGGCAGTTGAAGTCATAGCCGCCGTTGGCCAGTCGGCCCTCGCGGATGACCGTGCTGTGGATCAGGTTATCGCCCACCGCCAGCAGGGTAGTGTAACGCGGCATTTCCGGCAGCGGCGGCATATTTTCGAAGCACAGCAGCAGCTCGGTATTATCGGCCTTCTTTTCGCCTAATATATCGCTCCACGGCAGCATTACACCAACCAGTACCAGTATGAAAACCAGCGCGGAAACGAGAGTTTTTTTCATATATTTTCCTCATTAGAGTGCAAAAATCAGCAAAAGGGGCGTTTGCACGCCCCCATAGCTTATCCGGTTTAGCCGATGACGGCCTTGTGATAGACCTTTTTGCCCTTACGCAGCAGCGCATGGCCTTCGGCAAAAGCAGTGGCATCGATGACCTGGTTGAAGTCGGTGATGCGTTCATTGTTCACATAGCAGCCGCCTTCCTGAATCAGGCGACGGCCTTCGCTGCGGGTCTTGACCAGCTCGCAGGCCATGAACAGGGAGATAACATCCATACCTTCGCCAAACTGTTCGGCAGAAATGGTGGTGGTGGGCATATTGGCGAGGTCGCCGCCGCCGCCAAACAGAGCCTTGGCAGCTGCTTCGGCTTTGTCAGCCTCATCCTTGCCGTGGACGAGCGCGGTGATCTCCCAAGCCAGTCTGCGCTTGGCATCATTGATGTTGGCGCCGGCTTCCATGTCGGTCATGGCATTGACTTCGTCCATGGGGATGAAGGTCAGCAGGGACAGGCACTTCTTCACGTCGGCGTCATCAATGTTGCGCCAGTACTGGTAGAAGTCGTAGGGAGAGGTCTTTTCCGGGTCGAGCCAGACGGCGCCGGCTTCGGTCTTGCCCATCTTCTTGCCGGCGGAGTTGGTGAGCAGGGAGAAGGTGAGGGCATGAGCGGGAGCGCCTTCCACGCGGCGGATCAGATCCGCGCCGGAAAGGATATTGGACCACTGGTCATTGCCGCCCATCTGCAGCATCGTGCCATAGCGGCGGAACAGTTCCAGGAAGTCGTAGCTCTGCATCAGCATATAGTTGAATTCGAGGAAGGTGAGACCGCGTTCCAGACGGGATTTGTAGCATTCGGCGGTCAGCATGCGGTTTACGGAGAAATGACGGCCGTAATCGCGCAGGAATTCGATGTAGTTGATGGGCAGCAGCCAGTCGGCATTGTTTACCATGATGGCGCCGCCGTTTTCTTCGTCGAAGGTGATGAAACGTTCAAACTGCTTCTTGAACTTATCGGCATTGGCCTGAATCTGTTCAACGGTCAGCATTTTACGCATATCAGTACGGCCGGAGGGGTCGCCTACCATGGTGGTACCGCCGCCGATCAGGGCGATGGGGCGATGGCCGGCGCGCTGCATATGCATCATTACCATAACCTGAATGAAATGGCCTACATGCAGGCTGTCGGCGGTGGGGTCGAAGCCGATGTAGAAGGTTACCGGCGGCTTGCTCAGCAGTTCGCGCACTTCTTCCATATTGGTAGACTGTTCAATAAAGCCGCGTTCCTGTAAAATATCAAATACGTTGGTCATTTATCGTGATCCTCTCTTTCCTGGGTTGTACTCCATATCTCTACTATCATAGTGTTTTCCTGCGTTTTTGTCAAGTTTTTGCTGCTATCTTGCCGCATTTGGCGCAATATGTTAGAATATGGCTGTATAAGATTGCGGAAAGGAGCTATGCCGTGATACGCATTGCTTTTTATTCTACGCTGATCGGCGTTTTGCTGGCCGATATCAGCGGTGATATCATCTGGTCGCGTGGTGCCATCGCCATGTTTGGCGTGCCGATAGTGTTGCTGGTGCTGGACCGCCTGCTGGTCTTTGTGCTGGCCACCGCTTTTGGCCGTGCCGCCGCCGTAGCGCCGCAGCGTATGGTGCCGATCGTGCAGCTGTTCTGCTCGGCGGTGCTGCTGGGGCCGGTCAATTCCACCGTGGCTTACGTGGCTTCCACCGGCAGCTTTGCCTGGCCGCCGCTTTGGGCAGGGGTGAGCCTGATGTTCTTCCAGGCCGGCTGCTACTATGCCTCTGATCTGGCGCGCATCCATCCGGATGTGGAAGAGAACATGATCACCCTGCCGCGATTCTTCCTCGCCAATGCGCCCAAGAGCAGCTGGGTCTTCTGGGCGCAGCTGGAATGCATTGCCGATGCCTACATTGTGCTGCTTATCACCGTGATCTGCGGCGTTTTGCCGCCGGCGGCGCTGTTTACGCTGGCAATAATCTTTCCCATTTGGGATTATTTCAAACGCTGCCGCAGCCTGATGGAGCAGCCCTTTGCCGAGTGGAACGATATCGCGCTGATCGAGCTGCATCATAAGATAGACTGGCTGTGCAGCCTCTACACCATGCTGCTTGCGCTGGGGCTGTGCTTCGATAAATTACATTATCTGTTTTTTGCATAAGACAACAAAGACGGGCCGTTTGGCTCGTCTTTTGGTATATATGAGCGGTAAAGCGGGCAAGATGAGGGCAATAACGGTTGCGGAGGTGCTTATGCCGTTTGCCAAAAAGCTGCCCGCTGCGCTGGATAAGCAGCTGCAGCAACTGCGGGATATCATGCCGCCGGGCATGGATGTGGTGATACGCGAATTCAACTTAGGCAACGGCCAGCGCGCTGCCGCCTTTTTTATCGACGGCCTGGCCAACAAGGAGCTGCTGGGGCGTGACTTCTTTGCGCCGCTGCTCGATCTGCCGCCGCAGAAGTTCTACAGCGTGCAGGAGCTGATGGAAGATACGCTGCGACTGGGCGAAATACAGCTGAGCGGTGATCTGCGCTTTATCGTCGATATGGTGCTGCAGGGGTTGACGGCGCTGTTTGTGGACGGCAACCGTGAGGCCATCATCGTCGAAGCGATCGGCTGGCAGATGCGCAGCGTCAACGAGCCCAGCACCGATGTGGTGATACGCGGCTCGCGCGAAGGCTTTGTGGAAGCGCTGCGTATCAATGTATCGATGGTACGCCGCCGCCTGCATCACCCCGACCTGATCGTGGAAGAGATGAATATCGGCCGTTACAGCCGTACCGATATCGCCATTATGTACGTATCCAGCATCGTTGACCGCCGGGCGCTGAGCCTGCTGCGGCAGCGGCTGGAGCAGATAGACATTGATGCGGTGCTGGATTCCGGTTATATCGAGCAGCTGATAGAGGATGCACCGTATTCGCTTTTTCCCACCATCGGCATTACGGAAAAGCCGGATATTGCCGCCGGGAAAATGCTGGACGGGCGCATCGTGGTGCTGGTAGACGGCTCGCCGATCGCGCTGACGCTGCCGATGCTGTTCATCGAAGGCCTGCACAGCGCCGAAGACAATTACACCCGCTTTTACTCCGCCAGCTGGGCGCGGCTGGTGCGTACCATCTCGCTGATACTGAGCATTTTTCTGCCCGGCTTTTACACGGCGGTAGTCAGCTACCATCAGCAGCTGATACCGGTAAAAATGCTGCTCTCGGTAGCGGCATCAGAGATAAACACGCCCTATTCGGTGGGCCTGTCGATGCTGATAATCACCGCTATCTACGAGATACTGCGTGAAGCCGGGGTGCGTCTGCCCAAGCCGGCCGGGCAGGCTATCGGCATCGTCGGCGCCATCATCATGGGCGATGCGGCGGTCAATGCCGGCATTATCTCTGCGCCGGTGCTGATCGTGCAGGCGCTTACCGTCACCGCCTCTTATGTATCCACGCAGTATATTGATGCGGTGACGCTGCTGCGTATCCTCTTTTTGCTGCTGGGTTGGTGGTTTGGCCTGCTGGGGATGCTGATGGGCAGCCTGTTTATGCTATTTTATCTCTGCTATCTGCAATCCTTCGGCGTGCCTTATCTCAGCCCCATCGCTCCGCTGGATACGCTCACTCTGCCGGATACTTTCGTGCGCTTTCCGCGCTGGATGCTGCAGTGGCGGCCGCAGCGGTTAAGCTGGAACAGGCGGCGGATGCGGGCCGGACAGCGGCCGGGAAGGGGGCATATCGATGCGTAAGCTATTGCTGCTGTTGCTGCCGCTGACGCTGCTGCTGGGCGGCTGCTGGGATAAGAGCGAGGTGCAGGACTTAGCTGTGGTGCTGGCCGTGGGCATCGACTACGATGAAGCTGCCCCGGCGGAACAACGGGTGCTGATAGCGGCGGAGATAGCCGAGGTGACGGCCAACGTCTCCAGCGGCAATGACCGCATCTTCCACACCAGCGGCGCCAATATCAAAGATGCGCTGCGGCGGATGGGCAAGCAGCTGAACCGCCAGCTGTTCTGGGGGCATTTGCAGGTGCTTATCATCAGCGAAAAGGCCGCGGAGCAGGGGATAACGCCGATAGTCGAATCCTTTTTCAACGATCAGCAGATCAATCCGCTTGTTTATATCATTGTGGCAGAAGACGATATCACGGATGTTATGGAGGCGGATATCGGTCTTTCGCCATATCTGGGCTTAGGTGTGGTGCAGCTGCTCAATCACGGCAGCAGGCGCATCGAGGCGGTGACCGATAAGCTGAGCGTGCAAAGCTATATGGAAAGCCAGCTGGCCGAGCGCACCGGAACGCTGCTGCCCACCATCGCCCTGTGCAAAAGCGAGGTGGCGGCGCTCTCTTCCGCCGGGGAGAGCTCCGATCAATCGCTGCCGCTGGCCAGGCAGGTGCAGGAAGTGGAGCTGTCGGGCTTTGCCGCGGCGGATGCTCAGGGAAGGCTGGTGGCGGTACTGGATGATGAATATACCGACGATGTGCTGCTGTGGCGCGGCAAGGCGGTGGGTATGGTGGTGCAGCTGGGCGAAGACCTCTATTCTGTCACCGACTGGAAGCTGACGCGCAAAATGCTCACCGATGGCGATGTGCCGCAGCTGAAATTGCAGGTAAAGGCGGTGCTGCGGCCCACGGATACAGAAACTTCGCCCCAAGAACCGCAGCTGGAGGAGCTCTCGCAGGAAGCAGAAGCATATTTCACAGCGCGTCTGCAGCGGCTGTGGGAGCTGGCCCGGGAGATGGATAATGACTTCCTCTATGTGAATGCCCAGCTGGAACGCAAGGACTATCGCCTGTGGCAGCAGCTGATAGATGATGAAGTGGGGTGGCGGCAGATAGAGCTTATCTGTGATGTGGACTGCCGCATCAAGTTCAAGGAGCAATAAAAGAACCAAAATGAGCAACAGGGGAGAGCCGATGAGAGAAATCAATGCCAAAACTGTACAAAGCACGGCGCTGGTAGCTGTGGTACTGCTGGGCAGCCTGCTGCCGGTCAATGCCATCGGCAGCCATCTGGGGCATCATGTGTGGCTCTCCATCATTATCGCCGTATTGCCCGCGCCGTTGATGGTGTGGCTGTACAGTTGCCTGAGCGATAGCGGTCAGCGGCGGCTAAAGATGCTGCTTGCTGCTGTTTTGCTGCTGCTCAGCGCCTATTATGTGCTGCTGATGCTATCCTTCTGGTCGGCCTTTGAGATGCGTAATACGCCGGTGCTGGTCTATGCGCTCACCTTTGCCTGTTTCACCTTCTTTTCGGCGCGGCTGGGGCGGCGGGCTATCGAGCGCACGGCTTCTATCGTGGTGTTCGTCTTTGTGGTGGCGGTTATCGGTGACACGCTGCTGCTGATGCCCGATTATCACCCGCGCCGCCTGCTGCCGCTGGCGGGTGCGGATTGGGCGGATGTGCTGATCACCGCTGGCTATTACGCGGCGCTGATCTACGGCATGCTGCCGCTGACGCTGGGCCTGTTTAGCGAAGCGGGGCAGGGGAAAAGCAAGGCTCTGCGCCGGGGCATGGGGCTGGGCATCGGCTACTGTATTATCTGCATCGGCCGCAATGCGCTGCTTTTTGGCGATACGCTGCGGCTGGAGGGCTATCCTACTGTGCGTGCCTTAAGAATGATGCAGTGGGATGCTGCCGTATCGCGCCTGGAGCTGCTGGGGGCGCTGGCGGTATTGACGGTGCTGCTGGTATATGTGGTGCTGCTGTGCCGTCAGCTGACGGACTGGCTGGCGGCGGCGCTGCGGCGAAAGACGGACGATAAGCTGCTGGCCGCGGTCTGCGCCGCCTTGTATGGCAGCAGCTACCTTGGCTACGTGCTGCTGGCCAACCCGGATACGGACGGCGTGCGTAATGCGGTGGCGCTGCTCTCTTTGCTGGGGTTGCTGCTGGCCTGCCGCATCGGTATGCCTGCCGCTGGATGTAGAAAAGTTGGCCGAGGCAAGGCAGGGAAAGGGAGATGGGCGCAGAATAAATAAATTCAGCATTCTTTGGAGGTGCGGAATATGAAAATTATCCCGGCTATTGATATTCGCGAAGGTGCTTGCACTAGATTGCTTACCGACTGTGATGAGTTTAATCCCATTTATTCCGATGATCCGCTTGAGCAGGCCCATCTGCTGAAAGATGCCGGTGCCACGTTCCTGCATGTCAACGATCTGGACGGTTCTTTTGTCGGCCGCCTGCGTAACCTGGATACGGTACGCGATATGCTGACCTTCAATAATGTAGCCATTCAGCTTTCCGGCGGCATCCGCAAAATGCGCGATATCGACGAAGCATTTGCTGTTGGCGTCGACCGTGTTTTGGTAAACGCTTCTACCATTTTGCGTCATCCGCATATCGTTACCGAAGCGATCGAAAAATACGGCGCCGGCCGCATCCTGGCAGCCATTGACGGCCGTAACGGTATGATCACCTACGAAGGCTACGAAACGCCGCTTTCCCATACCGTACAATCGATGCTCAAAGAAGCCAAAGAGCTGGGTATCGAGACTATCGTCTATACCGATCTGTATCGCTATTCCATGGAAGAGCGTAATATGGAACGCATCCACGAGATCATTGCCGATTGCGGTATGAAGGTGATCGTGGCCGGCGGTCTGGTGGATGAAGATATGCTGCATCAGCTGGAAAGCTGGGGCGCAGCAGGCGCGGTTATCGGCAAGGCCATCTATTCCGGCCGTCTGGACCTGCGGCATCTGGTAGACGTTTTTGAGAAAAACTGAAATATTGACCCATCTGCATACATAAAATAAACCCACTCTGCGGAGTGGGTTTTTATTTTAAGCAAAAGGTGGGTGTGATATGGACTTTGCTGTTGCTCTGCAGCTGATAATGCGCGATCCGCTGCTGGTGCTGTTGATGCTGCTGAATATCGGCGTAATAATCGTAAATGGCGCTACCGATGCCAGCAATGCCATATCTACCTGCATCGGCACCGGGGCGATAAGCGAAAAATCGGCTCTGCTGCTGGCGGCCTGCGGTAATTATATCGGCCTGATGCTGATGACCCTGCTCACCCCCGCCGTGGCCAATACAATCAGCTCGCTGGTGCGCCTGGGCGAAGAGCGGCAGGCGGCATTACTGGCTCTGGCTGCGGCGGCGCTGTCTATCATCATCTGGGGCGTGGCGGCCTGGAGCTGCGGCATTCCCACCAGCCAGAGCCACTCGCTGATCGCCGGCTTGAGCGGCGCGGTGCTGGCGCTGCCGCAGGGGCTTGCTGCTATCAACGGCGCGGCATGGCTGAAGGTGCTGGCCGGGCTGCTGCTCTCGTCCGTGGCCGGTTTTGCGCTGGGCTTTTTGATTACGCGGCTGCTGGGCAGGCAGAGTGCGGCGGGGCACAGATTTCGCCTTACGCAAATCGGTGCAGCGGCGGCGATGGCGGTGCTGCACGGCGCGCAGGATGGGCAGAAGTTTATGGGCGTGATGCTGATATCGCTGCTGGTGGCGGCGGGTCTGCCGCAGGAGCAGCTGCAGTTTCCGCTGTGGCTGTCCTTGCTGTGCGCGTTGACCATGGCCATCGGCACGGCGATCGGCGGGCGGCGCATCATTCGCACCGTGGGGCAGGAGATGGTGAGCCTGATGCCCTATCAGGGCTTTGCGGCAGATATGGCGGCCTGCCTCTGCCTGCTCTTTTCCACGCTGTTTGGTCTGCCCGTATCCACCACGCATACCAAGACCACGGCGGTAATGGGCGTAGGTGCGGCGGTGAGCCGCGGTGCGGTGGATTGGCAGATAGCGCGAAAAATGCTGCTCACCTGGGTGTTTACTTTTCCCGGCTGCGGGCTGCTGGGCTATGGCATCAGCAAGCTGCTGCTGGCGCTGATATAGCCCAAGCGCAAGTATAATTTTGCCGCTGCGCGACCATAATTTCAGCATGGAGCCAACATAAACGGGAGGATAACCCATGCTGAATAAAGTGGAGATTTGCGGCGTCAATACGGCCAAACTGCCGCTGCTTTCCAATGAGCGGATGCGCGAATTGTTTGCCGAGGCGCAGCAGGGCAGCGAGGCGGCGCGTCAGGAGCTCATCTTCAGCAATCTGCGTTTGGTGCTGTCGGTCATCCAGCGCTTCAACGGTCGCGGCGAGGATGTGGACGACCTGTTCCAGGTAGGCTGTATCGGCCTGATCAAGGCCACCGATAATTTCGATCTTAGTCAGAATGTGCGCTTTTCCACTTATGCCGTGCCGATGATCATGGGCGAGCTGCGCCGCTACCTGCGCGATAACAACACGATACGCGTATCCCGCTCGCTGCGCGATATCGCCTATAAGGCGCTGCAGGCGCGTGATGCTCTGCTGGCGAAAAACGGCCGCGAACCGAAAATAGAAGAGATCGCAGCTGCGGTGGAGCTGCCGGAGGCAGATGTGATCATGGCGCTGGACGCTATTCAGTCGCCGGTATCGCTGTTCGAGCCGATGTATCACGATGACGGAGATCCGGTATATGTGATGGATCAGGTGCGGGATGAAAGCGCACAGGACAGCAAATGGCTGGAACAGATCAATATCGAAGAGGGCATGTCCCACTTAAGCGCCCGCGAGCAGCGTATCATCAATATGCGCTTTTTCGGCGGCAAAACGCAGATGGAAGTGGCAGATGAGATAGGCATCTCGCAGGCTCAGGTCTCCCGCCTGGAAAAAGGTGCGCTGCTGCAGTTGCGTAAGTATATGTAGCCGCAAAAGCGGGTATAAACGCAGCAGTGGGAAAGTGGGGGCATAGCGATGAAGCATATTACAAAGCATAAGACGAAGCGATATCTGCTGGCTGGTTTGGCGCTGCTGCTGGGCGCGGCGGGCTGGATGCATTATTTCGCCGCGGCAGATACCGTCTATTACGAAGACTATACCGGCGACAGTTACCCGCTGCGCCTGCATATACTGGCCGATAGCGACTCTGCCTACGATCAGCAGCTGAAGCTGGAGGTGCGCGATCTGGTGGTGGCAGAGCTGGCGGAAACGCTGGCTGCCGCGCCTGACAAAGCTGCCGCCAAACAGCAGGTGCACGCCATGATTCCGCAGCTGGAGCAGCTGTGCAACGAGTATATCGCGGGACGCGCCGCCTATACCGCCAGCGCCCGGCTGGAGGTGGCACAGTTTCCCGCTATCAGCTACGATGGTACCGTGCTGCCGCAGGGAGAATACGAGGCGCTGCGCATCGTGCTGGGCAGCGGCGCCGGGCATAACTGGTGGTGCGTACTGTTTCCGCCGCTCTGCTTTGTGGATGTGGTGGCGGAAGAACAGGCCGTGGCGGCATCTACCGGCGGGGCAGGGGATGAGCTGCTGCTGCGCAGCAAACTCTATGATTGGTGGCTGAATAATAAATAATCAAAAATCTGCGCAAAAACAGCGCAGATTTTTGTTTTTTTGCTTTTATATCTGTAAATATATGGTAGAATGGGCTTAGGAGGAAACTCCGCAAAATATTAATAAAGGAGCATGACTATGAAAAGACTTGGTAAATTGTTGTCACTGATGATGGTTCTGCTGCTGGCTCTTAGCCTGGGCAGCGTAGCCATGGCCGATGAGCCGCTTTTGATCGCCCCGGCTCCCTCTGCCGCTAACGGCACTATCGTTATCCTCTATACCAACGATGCTCACTGCGCCGTTGATGAAGCCCTTGGTTATGCCGGTGTAGCCGGCCTGAAATCCGGTATGGAAGCTCTGTACGGTGAAGGCTATGTTACCCTGGTCGATGCCGGTGACTTCTCTCAGGGCGGCGTTCTGGGCACCCTTTCCAACGGTGAATATCTGATCGAGCTGATGAATGCAGCCGGTTATGACCTCACCACTATCGGCAACCATGAATTCGACTATGGCATGGATAAAGCCAAAGAAAACCTCAATGCACTCGAGGCTGATGTTGTTTGCTGCAACTTCATCGACCTCACTACCGGCGAACCGGTATTCGATGCCTACAAGCTGGTCACTTACGGTGAAACCGTAGTTGCCTATGTCGGCATTGCCACCCCGGAAAGCTTCACCAAGTCCACTCCTACTTACTTCCAGAATGCGGAAGGCGAATATATTTACAGCTTTGCTGAAGGCAATAACGGTAAAGACCTGTACGCTGCCGTGCAGGAAGCCGTTGATGCTGCTCTGGCCGATGGCGCCGATTATGTCATCGCCGTGGGCCACCTGGGCGTAGACGTTGAATCCAGCCCCTGGATGTCCACCGAAGTCATCGCCAATACCACCGGCATCGATGCTTTCATCGATGGTCACTCTCACAGCACTATCGTTGGCGATAAGGTCAAAAATGCCAAGGGTGAAGAAGTTCTGCTCACCTCCACCGGCACCAAGCTGGCCAATGTCGGCTGCATGACCATCACCAAAGATGGCATCACCACCGAACTGGTCAGCGAAAATGTCACTCCGGATGCAGAAGTTGCCAAGGCCGTAGCCGATGTTCTGGCCGAAAACGATGCGCTGCTGAAAACCGTAGTAGCCAAAACTGCCGTAGACCTGACCATCAATGACCCCGACACCGGCAAGCGTATGGTCCGCAGCCGTGAAACCAACCTGGGCGACCTGTGCGCCGATGCTTACCTCACCCTGCTGGAAGCTGATGTAGCCTTCGTCAACGGCGGCGGCGTCCGTGCCAATATCCCCGCCGGCGATATCACCTATGAACAGATTATTGCCGTACATCCCTTCGGCAACGAAGCCTGCCTGGTAGAAGTTACCGGCCAGCAGATCCTCGATGCGCTGGAAATGGGCTACCGTAATGTCGGCATCAGCGAAAGCGGCGGCTTCCTGCATGTTGCCGGTCTGACCTGCACCATCGACACCACCGTTGCCTCCACCGTTGTTATCGACGACAAAGACTCTTTCGTTGAAGTAGCCGGCGAGCGCCGCGTTAAGGACGTTATGATCGGCGGCGAACCGATCGATGCTGCTGCTACCTATACTCTCGCTTCCCACAACTACATGCTGAAGAGCGCCGGTGACGGCTACACCATGTTCGGCACCAATAATGTCACCATGATCAAAGACTGCGTCCTCATCGACAACCAGGTTCTGATCAATTACATCGTAGAAGAACTGGGTGGCGTAGTAGGCGCTGATTATGCCAATCCCTATGGCCAGGGCCGTATCGATATCGTTACCGCTTTTGCCGACGTAGCTGCCGGTGACTGGTATGCCGGTGCTGCCAACTATGTTTACAATAATGCTCTGATGGGCGGCGTTGGCGAAGGCAACTTTGCTCCGCGTGCCAACATGAACCGCGCTACCTTCGTTACCATGCTCTATCGCCTGGCCGGTTCTCCGGAAGTTACTGCCGAAGTGGCCTTTACCGACGTTGAAGCCGGTATCTGGTACGAAAAGGCTGCTGCCTGGGCAGTTGAAAAGGGTATCACCGCCGGCACCGTAGCCGATGCCGATGCTATCACCTTCGATCCGCTCGGTCTGCTGACCCGTGAACAGATGGCTGCATTCATCTATCGCTATGACGGTTCTCCCGCCACTATGGAAGAACTGACTTTCACCGATATGTACGCCATTTCTCCCTGGGCGCTGAACGCCGTAAGATATTGCGTTGATGCCGGCTATATGCAGGGTATGACCGACACCCTGTTCATCCCCTCCGGCCTGGCCAACCGTGCTTCCGGTGCTACCGTGCTGATGAATATGCACAAAGCTCAGTAAGCTGAATCTACCAAAAAAGAGCTGCTCGCAGCGACCCCCGAATAAGAAAACATAGATCAAAAGGCCGCAGGTTTTACACCTGCGGCCTTGATGTTTACCCAGGCGGGACAGAGATTTTGCGCCTGTATCAAGGCGGCTTTTCGCAGGGCTACACGGAATGTAACCCGAGAAAAACAACGCAGATACAGGCCAAAAGAATGTTCCGCCTGGCTATGGTTTCTTATGAGGGGGGAGCATAATAGCAGCTCTTTTTTATTGCGGTTTTTCTATGGAAGAGAGGGGTGGCCCGGCGTCTACCAATATTACATCCATACCGATTTTGACGATCTGCTGCCATTGTATCAGCAGATCATCGCTGCGTCCCCACAGTCCTTTCCAGCGGCCGCTGCCGGGTATCAGCAGCGTTAAGATGCGCCCGCTGTACGGATCCATATCCACATCACGGATATAGCCCAGCTTTTGTCCGCTGTTATTATCTATGACATCTTTGCGCCGTAATTCGGATACTCTGATCATCGTTTTCACCTCGGTACAGCTTATGTAAAATGCTGCCTGCATATGACAGGCGAGATAGGGCGGATAATTGCCATTCTTCAACCAAAACTATATATATTGTCACTAAAAAATACTTGCTCTGCAAGATATTGTAGGGTATAATATAAGTTAGTATAGCTGGGATTATCGGCTGTACATCATTGTTCAACCTAATTCAAGGAGGAAGAACCATGCGCTGTGTATTTTGCGGCTTTGAAGACTCTCGAGTATTGGATTCCCGCCCGGTAGAAGACGGCAGAAGTATTCGTCGCCGTCGTGAATGCTTGCAGTGCGGCAAGCGCTTTACTACTTATGAACGCATCGAAGAACTGCCGCTGGTCGTTGTCAAATCGGATAACCGCCGCGAGCTGTTTGATGCCAATAAGATCCTCTCCGGCTTGCTGAAGGCCTGCGATAAGCGCGCTGTGCCGGTAGCTGTGCTGGAACAGATGGTGCATGATATCGAGCGCGAACTGCGTAACAATCTGGAGCGCGAGGTCTCTTCCAAGGAAATCGGTGAAATGGTAATGACGCATCTGCGCGCTATCGATCAGGTAGCCTATGTACGCTTTGCCAGCGTATACCGCAATTTTGAAGATATTTCTACGTTCATTGACGAGATCCGCAACCTGCAGCGCGAGCTGAAGGAAAATGGCATCACCCACGAAAATGCCGCGGAATAACTGTATTTGCCCTGATAAGGAGTATGCCCCATGACTGAGCAGCATTCGCGCAAGAGAATACACCGTACCCGCTGGGTAGACATTGCCGCTGCGCTGCTGCTGCTGTTTATCTGCTACTTTGGTATTACCTCGCTGATCAGCTTTGTTCAGTACCGCAGCCTGCAATTCGGCACTTCTCAGCAAGCCAGTATGGAAGTGACCGAGCCTGCTCAGATGCTGGTGCTGCGCGATGAGCATCTGCTGCGCTCCGGCGTCATCGGCGAGGTGACTCCTGTTATCGCGGCAGGGGAGAGGGTGAAGGATGGCACGGTCATCGCCCATATCGTCAGCGAAGGCGGCGTGCATACCATGCTCACCGCCAAGTACAGCGGCGTGGTCTCCTATACGCTGGATGGCTGGGAGGAGCATGCGCCGGGCGAAAAACCGACGCTGAAAGAGCTGGATGCCATCTTTGACGAGCTTAATGCCGAGCCGGTGGCTGACGATGCCGATGATACGGAAGAGATCATCACTTCCAACAGCGGCCGCGCCAAGATCATTGACAATCTGCGCGATTATCAGCTCTACCTGCAGCTTCCCGGTGATGCCGATCTGCATTTGCTGGGCAGCAAGCTGAGCCTCTACCTGGAAGACGGCACGCTGATCAAGGGCAGCATCATCAATAAGCTGAACGGCGATGATTGTCATTATCTGGTGGTCAAGATCGATTCCAGTTACGATGTATTGCTGAGCATTCGCGAGCAGCAGGTAGAAGTGGTCACGGAAACCGTCAGCGGCATCATGGTGCCGTATCAGGCGGTTTATCTGGATGCTGACGGCAACTGCGGCATCTACTACAAGCACAACGGTCGTCTGGCTTATGCGCTGGTAGAAGTGGAGCGCGACCTGGGCGAATATCTGCAGGTAAGCGGCATCGTCGCCGGTAAGACCATCGTGCTTAATCCCGCCAAAGCCCGTGAGGGGCAGAAAGTGTATAAGAAATGAGCAATTCTATTGCTGAAGCTATAAGCCGCGTGCAGGCCGAGATCAGGGCTGCACAGCAGCGCGGCAGCCACGCTGCGGCAGAGGTGACGCTGATCGCCGTCAGCAAGACCAAGCCGCAGGAAATGGTGGCAGAAGCACTTGCCGCCGGTCAGCTGCACTTTGGCGAAAACAAGGTGCAGGAAATGGTGACCAAGCAGGCGGCTTTTCCGCAGGCCAGCTGGCATATGATCGGCCATCTGCAAACCAATAAAGCTGCCAAAGCTGTGGACGCGGCCTGCCTGATCCATTCGCTGGATCGCCCGGAGCTGGCGCTGGAGCTGGAAAAACGCGCCGCCGCCAGAAGCCGACTGCTGCCGGTGCTGGTGCAGGTGAATCTGGCCAAAGAAGACAGCAAATCCGGCATCTACGAAGAAGAGCTGCCAGATTTCCTCGATTTGCTGGCCGGGCTGCCGCATTTGCAGGTGCAGGGGCTGATGACCATCGGCCCGGCGGTGGATGATGCGGAAGAGGCGCGCCCGCTGTTTGCCCGCCTGCGCGAGCTGCGGGATAGGGAAGACGGCAAACGCGGTATGCGGCTGCACCATCTTTCCATGGGCATGAGCGGCGACTATCAGGTAGCCATTGAAGAAGGCGCCACGCTGGTGCGCGTGGGCAGCGCCATTTTTGGCGCAAGAAATTATAATGTTTAACCGTTTTTGTGCAGGAATGCAGCAAAAGACGGAGAAATATTTTTGAACGAGAATCTGTATAATTATGGTCTTCTCGAAGTGAAAGGGGCGATTGTCTTGGGTTTCATCGATAAAATGGGAGATTTCTTTTTCCCGCGTACGGAAGAAGAAGTTGCAGCCGAGGGCGGCAATACTGCTGCCGCTGCAGAAAATAAACAGAATAAAAAGGCTCATCTGATCAGCGTGCCCGCTAAAGATCAGAAAGCTGACGGCGCTATGGAAATGGTGCTGATCAAAGCCACTTCTTATGATGATATGCAGGATATTGCCCGTCATATCAAAGAACGCAAAGTTGCCGTGGTCAACTTTGAAGATATGGACAAGGATGTTGCCCAGCGTATGGTAGACTTCCTCTCCGGCGCTACCTTTGCCTTAAACGGCGTACCGCGCAAGGTCTCCGGCGGTACCTTCATCTTCAGTTCTTCTGATGTTGATATGTTTGGCCAGATCATGGACAAAGACGCTCAGGCTGCCGAAGCCACTGCCGCTGCCGATCCCTTCGGCCGCGATCCGCGCTTTTCCACCGATCAGTGGCTGCGTAAATAAGCCCACCTAAAGGGAGGTATTCCCATTATTTATTTACTTTACCGAGTCATCTCGGCAGTATTCAGCGTCTATTCTTTTTTGGTAGTGCTGAATGTTATTTTCAGCTGGATCCGGATGGGCGATAATGCCTTTTCCCGCTTTGTCTGGGAGCTTACCGAGCCCCCGCTGGATGTGATCCGCCACTATATCCCCATTGTCGGTGGTTTGGATTTTTCACCGATAGTACTGTTCATCGTGCTTGGCATTTTGGAGCGTATGTGCTATCGCATCCTGTTCATTTTTATGTAGTATTATCTGTTTAATATGTCATCGACTGTGATGAGGGCGGAATATGCATCAGCTGTTCCCAGCGAGCCCGGGATGGTGAAAGCCGGGCAATGGCCGCATATATCCCATCGCCTCTGAGTCTGCGGCGCGAAGTTTTGAGCTCCGCACGGCGGCGTCCGTTATGCGCATGAGTGGCCGGCATCTGTCGGCAATCAGGGTGGTACCGCGGAGCTTTCGTCCCTATCTGGCGAAAGCTCTTTTTATTTGCCGCAAGGCAACGCAGTATATTGCAACAATAGGGAAGGAGAACCAAAAATCCCATGACTGAAGAAAAGAAAGATTATGGCAAAACTTTGAATCTGCCGCAGACCGAGTTCCCGATGCGCGGCAATCTGCCCCAGAAAGAACCGGAAATGCTGAAAAAGTGGCAGGAAATGGATATTTACCGCCTGGTACGCGAAAAGAACGCCGGTCGTCCTACCTTTATCCTGCACGATGGCCCGCCCTATGCCAACGGCGATATCCACATTGGCCATGCTCTGAATAAGATCCTCAAAGACATCATCGTCAAATATAAATCCATGGCCGGCTTTGACGCTCCGTATGTTCCCGGCTGGGATACCCACGGCCTGCCCATCGAGCAGCGCGCCATCAAAGACCTGGGTCTCAACCGCGATAAGGTCAGCAAGGTGGAATTCCGCGAAAAATGCCGCGGCTTTGCCGAAAAGTATGTAGGCCAGCAGCGTGAATCCTTCAAGCGTCTGGGCGTATTTGGCGAATGGGATAACCCCTATATCACCCTGAAGCCGGAATACGAAGCCGTGCAGATCGCCGCTTTTGGCGAAATGGCCAAGAAGGGCTGCATCTATAAGGGCTTGAAGCCGGTTTACTGGTGCCCCAGCTGCGAGACTGCGCTCGCCGAAGCCGAAATCGAATATCAGGATCACAAGTCTGCTTCCATTTATGTTAAATTCCAGGTAAACGACGGCAAAGATAAGCTGCCTACCGATGCCTACTTTGTCATCTGGACCACCACCCCGTGGACTATCCCGGCCAACGTCGCCATCTGCATCAACCCCGACTTCACCTATGTGATGATCGATCTGGAAGGCACCAAGCTCGTCATGGCCAAAGACCTGGTAGCAGCCTTCCTGGCAGATACCGGCCGCAAGGATATGCCTTACACCGTTTTAGCCGAATTTGGCGGCAGAGAACTGGAATACATCACCTGCAAACACCCGCTGTATGATCGCGACTCCCTGATCATCCTCGGCAGCCATGTCACTCTCGATGCCGGTACCGGCTGCGTACATACCGCTCCCGGCCACGGCGCCGACGACTTTATCGTGGGCAAAAACTACGATCTGCCGGTACTGTGCCCGGTCGACGGCAAGGGCCGCTTCACCGAAGAAGCTCCCGGCCTCGAAGGCATGGATACCACCGCCGGCGGCAAGGTCGTTGCTAAGATGCTCGAAGAATGCGGCGCGCTGATCCAGCTGAAAATGTTTGGTCACCAGTATCCGCATTGCTGGCGCTGCCATACTCCCATCCTCTTCCGCGCCACCGAACAGTGGTTTGCTTCCATCGACAGCTTCCGCCAGACCGCGCTGGATGCCATCGACGGCGTGCAGTGGATCCCGTCCTGGGGCCATGACCGCATCTACAACATGATCCGTGACCGCGGCGACTGGTGCATTTCCCGCCAGCGTACCTGGGGTGTACCGATCCCGATCTTCTACTGCGAAGATTGCGGTGAAACTGTGATCAACGACGAAACCATCGCCCACCTGCAGAAGCTGTACCGCGAAGGCAAAGACGGCCTGATCGGCAGTAACACCTGGTTTGGCCTCGGCGAAGAAGACCTGCTGCCTACCGGCTTCACTTGCCCCAAATGCGGCGGCACTCACTTCCGCAAAGAGACCGACACCATGGACGTATGGTTCGATTCCGGCAGCAGCCACTTTGCCGTACTCGAGCATTGGGACGGTCAGCGCTGGCCGGCAGACCTCTATCTGGAAGGCAGCGACCAGCATCGTGGCTGGTTCAACTCCTCCCTGTGCATCTCCATCGCCAACCGTGGCGTAGCTCCCTATAAGGCTGTTCTCACTCACGGCTTCATCGTGGACGATAAGGGCATCAAGCAGTCCAAGTCTCTGGGCAACACCACCGACCCGCTGAAGGTCGTCGAGCAGATGGGCGCCGACGTGCTGCGTCTGTGGGTATCTTCCACCGACTACCGTTCCGATATCGCCTGCGCTCCCTCTATCTTGAAGCAGGTTTCCGAAGCTTACCGCAAGATCCGCAACACTGCCCGCTATATGCTGAGCAACCTCTACGATTTCGACCTCGATAAGCATATGGTCGACTTCAAGGATATGCCGGAGATCGACCGCTGGGCGATGATCCAGCTGCAGAATCTGATCGCCAAGGTCAGAGAAGCCTACGATAACTACGAATTCCACGTAGTATATCACAGCATCCACAAGTTCTGCGTCGTCGACATGAGCTCTTTCTACCTCGACGTGATCAAGGACATCTATGCCGATGATCCGGATTGCCAGCGCCGCCGCTCCATGCAGACCGTACTGTACAAGACCATCGATGCTCTGGTCCGCATGCTGGCGCCGATCCTCTCTTTCACCACCGAAGAGATCTACTCCTATATGCCCAAGGCTGCCGATGCCCCCGTATCCGCTCAGCTGCTGGATATGCCGGAAGTTGATGCTGCTATCTGCGATGATGAGCTGATGGCCCGCTGGGAAACCATTCTCGCTTGCCGCGAACTGGTCAGCAAGGAGCTGGAGAAGGTGAGAGCCGCCAATGTTATCGGCCACTCCCTCGATGCCAAAGTCGAGATCTGGCCGGATGAAGCTTCTGCCGCCGCTCTGGCTTCCGTCAAGGATGAGCTGGCCAAGATCTTCATCGTATCGCAGGTAGTACTGCATGATGCGGAAGCCGAATTCCGCGCCGAAGTACATACCGCCGATGGCGAAAAATGCAGCCGCTGCTGGATCCACAGCGAAAGCGTCGGCAAAAATGCCGAAACTCCCGAACTGTGCGACCGCTGCTGCAGCGTCATGAACAAATAAGCATATTTAGCCTCAAGGGCGGCCGGAAAACGGTCGCCCTTTTTGTTGTCACTGATGCGCCTTTTGCTTGACTAAACCGCAGTTAACTGTTATCATTATTAGATGGAGTAACCCCGATTTTTCATCATTTAAGGAGGCCTTTTCCCATGACTGAGAAGCCTACGTTTTACATTACTACCCCCATTTACTATCCCAGTGATAATCCGCATATCGGCCACGCATATACCACTGTTGCGGCCGATACCATGACCAGATATAAAAAGATGCGCGGTTATGATGCCTACTTCCTTACCGGTACCGATGAACACGGCCAGAAGATCCAGCGCCGTGCCGTTGCCGCCGGTGTAGAACCGCAGGAATTCGTCGATAAGATCAGCGAAAACTTCAAAAAGCTGTGGGAACTGCTGCACATCGACTATGATGATTTCATCCGTACTACCGATGACCGTCATATCAAATATGTTCAGGATCTGTTCCAGAAGATCTACGATAAGGGCGATATCTATAAGTCCACCTACGAAGGCTGGTACTGCACTCCCGACGAAGCTTTCTTCACCGAACGTCAGGTAGGCGAAGAGCATATCTGCCCGGACTGCGGCCGCCCCGTAGAACGTATGCAGGAAGAAAGTTACTTCTTCAAAATGAGCAAATATGCGGATCGCTGGCTGGAATTCATCGAAGCCAACCCTGACTTCATCCGTCCGGAAAGCCGCCGCAACGAAATGGTCAACTTCGTCAAGCAGGGCCTGGAAGATCTGTGCATCTCCCGCACTACCTTCAACTGGGGCATCCCGGTTCCCTTTGACGGCAAGCATGTCGTATACGTCTGGTTCGATGCTCTTTCCAACTACATCTCCGCGCTGGCCAATACCGGCGACGGCAGCCTCTACAACAAGTTCTGGCCGGCCGATGTACATCTCGTCGGTAAAGACATCATCCGCTTCCATACCATCATCTGGCCGATCATGCTGATGGCTGCCGAACTGCCGCTGCCCAAGTGCGTTCTGGGTCACGGCTGGGTACTCATCGACAATGACAAGATGAGCAAATCCAAGGGCAATGTAGTCAATCCCTTCGTCCTCTGCGAACGCTACGGCGTTGACGCCATCCGTTACTTCCTGATGCGCGAAATGCCCTACGGTCAGGATTGCAACTACAACGAGCATAACCTCGCTCTGCGTATCAACGTAGACCTGGCTAATGACTACGGCAATCTGCTCTCCCGTTCCACCGGTATGATCGATAAGTTCCAGGGCAGCATCGTACTGGCTCCCGGTGAACCTACCGAATTTGATGCCGAGCTGATCGAGCTGGCCAAGGCCACTCCCGCCCGCTTTGCCGAGCTGATGGACAAGATGGAATGGGCCAATGCCATCGCCGAGCTGTGGAAGCTGGTCGCCAAAGCCAACAAGTACATTGATGATGCCGCTCCGTGGGCGCTGAATAAGGCCGGCGAAAAGGGCAAACTGGCCAGCGTACTCTACAACATGGTAGAAGTCGTCCGTCTCACCACCATCATGATCTCCCCGGTCATGCCCACCCTGGCCGAAAAGGTCTGGAAGCAGCTGGGCATCACCGACCGCACCGACCTGCACACTTGGGAATCCCTCACTTGGGGCTCTTTCCCTGCCGATACCAAGATCGACCGCGGCGAACCGCTGTTCCCGCGCATCGATATCGCTGCCATGGAAGCTGCCGCTGCTGAAGAAGCTGCCGCCATTGATGCCGCCGCTGCTGCTGAAGAGGCTGCTGCCGAAGAAGAAAGCCAGCTGGAACCGCTTAGCACCGATATGATTGGCATCGAAGACTTCGCCAAGCTCGATCTGCGCGTGGTCGAAGTTCTGGAATGCGAAAAAGTGCCGAAGGCCGATAAGCTGCTCAAATTCCGCCTCAATATGGGTCTGGAAGAGCGCACCGTACTTTCCGGCATCGCTATGCACTATGCTCCGGAAGAACTGGTGGGCAAGCATCTGGTGCTCATCGCCAACCTCGCTCCGCGCAAGATCCGCGGCATCGAATCTCAGGGCATGCTGCTTTCCGCTCTGGTAGGGGAGACCCTGCAGGTAGTGGAAGTCCCCGGTATGACCCCCGGTGCCCGCATCGGCTGATTTTACAAAATTGATACGATAAGGGATGGGCACAGCACCCGTCCCTTATTGTGGTTTTATCTGCAAGAGGTAAACTATGGAAAAACTGCGTTTATTTGACAGCCACTGTCATCTGGACGATCAAAAACTGTATGGCGACCTGGAGGATGTGCTGCAGCGCGCTGCCGAAGCAGGCGTGGAACGCATCACCAACATCGGCTGCGACTGGCCGTCCTCGCTGATGAGCGTACGCCTGGCCGAGCGCTACCCCGGCCGCATTTACGCGGCGGTGGGCGTGCATCCGCATGATGCCGATTCTCTGGACGCCAAGATGCTGGAACGCCTGAAAGAGCTGGCACAGCTGCCGCAGGTGGTTGCATGGGGCGAGATCGGGCTGGACTATCATTATGACAATTCTCCGCGCGATGTACAGCGGGAGGCCTTTGCGCTGCAGATAGAGGCGGCCAAAGAGCTGAAAAAGCCCATCATCATCCACGACCGCGAAGCGCATCAGGATACGCTGGATATCATCAAAAAGCATAACGGCGGCGTCAACGGGGGCATCTTCCACTGCTTCTCCGGCAGCGCCGAGATGGCCAGAGAATGTGTCAAGCTGGGCTTTATGGTGGCATTCGGCGGCGCAGTCACTTTCAAAAATGCGGTGCATCCGCTGGAAGCCGCGGCGGCCGTACCGCTGGATATGCTGCTGATCGAGACCGATGCGCCCTATATGACGCCGGTACCGTTCCGCGGCAAGACCAATGAGCCGGCGCGTATGTGCTACACGGCAGAAAAACTGGCCGAGATCAAGGGCATTTCCGTAGAAGAGCTGGCGGATATTACTTACCGCAATGCCTGTAAAGTATTTAATATAGCTCTATAATTGATAAGTAATTTGACTATTTGGGCTGCATATTGTAAAATTATATGGTTGGAACAAATATCAGTTTCCGGCAGTCCAATAGCTTGGAGAGTTATCGCAACTCTACCCCTTTGGAGAGGGAGAGATTTATGAAAAGACGTACCGCTGCAGATTTGCTGATGCAGGATCTGGGCGAATTGACCGAAGCCTCGGTGGTGGATCTGACGGCAGATGCTGCCGCTGAAGCCGAGCCGGTGGCCGAGGTTGAAGAGCAGGTGATTATCGAAGAGCCTGCCGCCCCGGAACCGCCGCAAAATGCTGCTGCCAATATGCCTGCCCCGCCGGAAAAAGCCCCGGATAATCCGGTGTTTCGCAATAATAGCAAGAAGGGGCTGAAGCCTTTGTTCGCGCCGGTATTGCTGCTGTGCCTGATCGTTATCGGCTTTGGTGCTACTTCCATGTTTGGGCAGGCGCCGCGTATGATGACGCTGAATGATCCCACGGCGCTGATCGGTGCCGATTTCGATACCCGCGCGGCCAAGCAGGTCACGGTCGTGATCAACGGACAGGAATATGAGGTCGCATCCAACAGCACCACGGTCGGTGCTTTGCTGCAGGAAATGCACATCGAGCTTTCTGACCAGGATACCATTGATACCGACCTTTCCCGCCGCATCCGTGCCGGTATGGTCATCAATGTCGGTCGCAGCTTCCCTGTTACCGTACATATCGGCCGTATTGATGTTATGGTCAACACTACTCCGGGTACTATCCGCGAGATCCTTGCCGCCAATGATATTGAGCTGGGTGAGATGGATATCATTTCTCCCGATGCCGAGACCATTCTCTATACCGATGGCGAAGTCAGCATCACCCGCGTGCGTGTGGAGCAGCTGCTGGAAACCGAAGAGATCGAGCCGCCTATCATCTATGTTGAATCCACTGAGCTGATGGCCGGTGAGATGCGCCAGTCCAGCATTGGTTTGCCCGGCGAGCGCGAAAGCGTATATGAGATCACCTATCACAATAACGAAGAGATTTCCCGCGTTCTGACGGAAGAGAATATTACCGTTGAAGCTGAGCCGATGGTCATCGAATACGGTACTTCGCTGGTCGGCACCGATTATGTCAGCGGCGAAGATGCCTATGCTTTCGGCATGAAGACCGCCACCACCGCCGGCGGCGTATCCTTTGCCTATTTGGAAACGCGCGATATTATCGCTACCGGCTACTGCTATACGGAAGAATCTTACGAAACGCTTAATGTAGCCAGCTACGGCTATGGCACGATGATCGTCGATCCGCAGATCATTCCCCTTGGCTCGGTGGTTTACGTGGAAAACTACGGTTTTGCCGTAGCCAGCGGTACTTCCGAGTATGTGGTCAATAACAGCATTTTGCTGGGCTTTGATACTGTTGAGCAGGCAGAAGCCTTTGGCACTTGGGAAGGCTCGGCCTACGTTATTTCCATTCCCACCCTGTAACGGAGTAGATTATGAGCGAAAAACTGATTGCCGGACGCGCCGCTACCGAAGCGATCCTGCAGGCGCACAAATGGCAGGCCAATCATGATCTGGGGCAGAACTTCCTCATCGATGCCGCAGCAGCGCAGCAGATCGCCGCGCTGGCCGCTGCCGAGCCGCAAGCCTGCCTGTTCGAGATCGGCCCCGGTCTGGGCGCTATCAGCCAGCTGCTGGCGAAAAAAGAGCTGCCTACCGCATTGGTAGAACTGGATAAGCGCTTCTGCCGCCATCTGGAGCAGTTTTTTGCCGAAAATGATCTCGTTCATGTCATCAATGCCGATGCGCTCACCTTTGACTATGCTGCATTCATGCAGCAGCAGGGGAGAGAGAAGTGCTGCATCGTGGGCAATCTGCCCTATTACATCACTTCGCCGCTGATTCGCTGCTTTTTGCCGCTGCCCTGGCATAAGATGTGTCTGATGATGCAAAAAGAAGTGGCGAAAAAGCTGACGGCAAACCGCAAGGAAAGCTCGCCGCTGGCATTGATGATCGACTATTATGCGGTGAGCCGCTACGAATTTGAGCTGCCGCCCGGCTGCTTCCTGCCGGCGCCGGCGGTGGATTCGGCTGTAATCACGCTGACCCGCCGCGAAGAGCTGCCGGATGTACCGCAGCAGCCGCTGTTTGCGCTTATCGAAGCCGCTTTCAGTCAGCGCCGCAAGACTCTGCCCAATGTCCTAAACGGCTATCTGGGCAAAGATAAGGCGTTCTGGCAGGAAAAACTCATCGGCGCGGGTTTGGCTGCCAATGTGCGCGCCGAGCAGCTTAAACTGGATGATTTTTGCCGTATTTGGCAGCAGTTGGAGGCTTGAGGCCGATGACGGAAATGTATCAGATCTACGAATGCAGTATTTGCGGCTATCGCTATAATGAAGAAGCGGGCGAAGCGGATTTTGATATTGAAAAGGGAACCAAGTTTGAGTCGTTCTCCGATCAATGGCGTTGCCCGGAATGCGGCTGCTATAAGGAACACTTTGTTTTGGTTTTAGATTGAGCACGAGAGGTATTAATGAGTAATCAGGTACGAAATGCAGGTAAAGAAGCTCGATCCAGCCGGTTTTTGTATAACAATCCGGTCGGTCGTGTATGCTTGAAATTACTTACCCGCCCCTTTATGTCCAATATGCTGGCCTGGCTTATTGAGCGTAAGATGTCGCGCTATTATATTTCCAAGTTCATTCGCAAATATAATATCGACATGAGCCGCTTCAAGGAGCAGTATTATTCGGATTTCAATGCGTTCTTTACCCGCAAACTGCAGGAGTCACCCTTCCCGCAAGAAGAAGCGCGTAACGAAGCCGCTTTTTATGCGCCTTGCGATGGCAAGCTCTCGGTATATCCGATGCCGCATAACGGCACTTTCCGCATCAAAAACTCCATCTATTCGCTGGCCGATCTGCTGGATAGCGAAGAGATGGCGCAGCGCTATGCCAACGGCACCTGCCTCATTTTCCGCCTGACTCCGGATGATTATCACCGCTATTCCTATTTTGACGAGGGTTCTATCGTTTCGCAAAAGCCGATCAAGGGCATACTGCATACTGTACGCCCCATTGCGCAGAAGCGGTACCCGGTATTTATCCAGAATACCCGCGTTTGCACCGAGATGCAGACCAGCAACTTTGGCACGGTAACGCAGGTAGAGGTCGGCGCTATGCTGATCGGCCGCATCATCAACCACAAATCTGCCGGCGATTTCAATTTCGGCGAAGAAAAAGGTCTGTTTGAGTTCGGCGGCTCTACTATCATCGTTCTGCTGGAACATGATGATATGGTCTTTTCTGAAGAGCTGCGTAATGCCATGCTGCACAATGATGAGTATCCTGTTCATGTCGGCGAGATTATCGGCTGCAGAAAAGAGGCATAAATTTGCTGATCGGATTATTCTTTGTCACGGTGCTGTTGCTGCTGGGGGCGCTGATAGGCGTTACCGGCCGCCAGCTGTACCTGTGGCTGAAAGTTGTTTCTGTCCCCATTAACCCCATACTGTTTACCTGCATTTATGTGCTGATCGTTTTTGGCTTTTTGGCAGTATTCATCTGCAGCCATGGCGCGCGGCTGGCTTTGCCGCGCTGGTTGTATGCTATGAGCCACTATGCGGTCGGCATTTTCTTTTATCTAGCGCTGATTATGTGCGCTCTGGCGTTGGTCTATGGGCTGCTGCAGCTGCTGCATATCGTTCCGTGCCCGTTGCCGGCCCGACTGCGGCTGATCTGCTCTTCTGCAGCAGTAGCGCTGGCGCTGCTTGTCTCGGTCTACGGCATCTGGCATGCCGCGGATATTCGGGTGAAGGAATACGATGTGGCCTTGGATGGCGGCGGCGCCTCTGCGATGAAAGTGGCGCTGATCAGCGATATCCACTTAGGCTATATCATGGACACCGGACGGTTGGAAAAGGTGGTAGCGGCGGTAAACGCCACGCAGCCGCATCTTGTCTGCATCGCCGGTGATATTTTCAACAGCGCCTATGTTTCGCTGGATGATCCGGCTGCTTTGCAGGCTGTTTTCCGCAAGCTCGAGGCGCCGTTCGGCGTATATGCCTGCCTGGGCAATCATGACGCCGGCAGCGCCTATGCACAGATGACGGAGTTTCTGGCTGCGGCCAACATCCGCCTGCTGCTGGATGAGGCGGTGGTGGTGGATGAGCGCCTGCTGCTGGCCGGCCGCCGCGACAGCACGCCCATCGGCGCGCAGGGCGATAAGCGCACCGCCCTCAGCGGCATCTACGATTCTGAGCTGCCGGTGCTGCTGCTCGACCATCAGCCGGGCAATATCGGCGAATACGATGACAGCATCGACCTTATCCTGTGCGGGCACACGCATCGCGGACAAGTTTTCCCCGGCAGCCTGATTACCGATGCCCTGTACGAGGTGGATTACGGCTATTATCAGAAAGATGCTGCCTCGCCGCAGGTAATTGTCACCTCCGGCATCGGCACCTGGGGCCCGCCGCTGCGCGTGGGTTCGGATGCGGAAGTGGTGCTGATCGAGCTCAGCCTGCCGCAATAGCAAATATAAAAGAGGGAACACTTTTGTGTTCCCTCTTAGTTTTTGGCATTATTTTGCAGCTTTGGTAGTAGAATATATCAGTCGAGATCCTCTTCAGAAAGCAGCCGGATGCCGTGAGCGGCCAGCAGACGGGCGGTGATGCCCCGGCCGGGCAGTTTCTTTTTGCTGAAAGTGCCGTCGTAGATGAGATGCGAGCCGCAGGACGGGCTGCTTTCTTTGAGCAGGGCGGTATCGATGCCGTGCTTTTGGCACAGTTCCAGCGCCATTTGCGCGCCGCGGTGGAAGTATTCCGTCACATCTTTGCCGCTGCGGTCGATAACCGCTTCACCCTGGATTTCCGCCGGATCACGCGGGCAGGGGAGACCGGAGGCTGATTCCGGGCAGAAGATGATATAGTCTTTATCCGCCAAAAAGCGGTGCACTTTGGCATTATCGTTGTTGCCGCCGTTATATTTGCAGTTGTGGCCCAGCAGACAGGCGCTTACCAGCAGTTTCATTTGCTATCCTCTCTCTTTTCTTCCGCCGGCAGATTGGCAGGCAGCGTGCGTCCGTCCCAGCGCGGGCCGTACTGGCGGTCCAGCGCACCCACCAGGCGGTCTTTGCCGTAGGGCGCCAGCTCTTCCAGCTGCTGCAATATCGCCTTCATCTCCTGCCGCTTGCCGACGCAATTCTGCGGGCAGTTGCTCTGCAGCACCGGCAGATTCTGCTTGCGGGCGAAGTAGGAGATCTGTGCTTCCGGCACATAGACGAAGGGGCGGATCACAGTGAGATCCATGCGGTCGAGATAAGTAACGGGGTTGAACGAGCCGAGGCGGCCTTCGAAGAAGATATTCAGCAGCAGCGTTTCTGCTGCATCGTCCTGATGATGTCCCAGCGCCACTTTGCCAAAGCCGTTATCCTTGGCCAGATTGTTCAGCGCGCCGCGGCGCATCTTGGCGCAAAGCGAACAGGGATTGCTTTCCTGCCGCACATCAAAGACGACTTCGCCGATCTGCGACTTTTCGCAATAAAAGGGCACATCCAGCTCTTCACAGTAGCGGCGCAGCGGCTCCGTGTCATCGCCGGGGAAGCCGAGCGAAATATGCCCGGCCGCCAGCGTGAATTTGTATTTGGAGATGCGCTGGAACTGCTTTAAGGCATAGAGCAGCACCATCGAATCTTTGCCGCCGGACAAGCCGACCATGATCGGGGTATCGTCGGCGATCATATCATAGGCGATAATAGCTTTACGCATACGCTTATTAATTTCGTCAAAACCAAATCTCATAATTGCTCCTTTGGCAAAATAGTGCAGGAAAAACGGCAAATAGCAGCGAATTTATAAATGTTAAATCGGAATATGGAGGTTGCTATGAATAAGAATTTAGTCAGCATTAAAGGTACCAGTTCAGGCTTGGTTTTTACCTTCAATAGAGAAAATGCCACGTTTAAGGAAATCTGCCTGGCTTTGGAAGACAAGCTGATGAACAGCGGCGACTTTTTTGTCCATGCAGAATACATTATTGCCGAACACTTCAACTTCAACGAAGAAGAGCTTTCCATTTTGGCCGGTATTATGGAAAAATACCAGCTGCGCCCCGGCAAAGCTTCTGTTAAGAATGATTCCAAGGGCGAACAGTCCGAGCTGGTCTATCAGGCTCAGGCCGGCGGCAGCGTGCTGATCACCCGCAGTATCCGCACCGGCACCCGCATCAATGTGCGCGGCAATGCCGTCATCATGGGCGATATCAACAACAGCGCGGAAGTCGTAGCTACCGGCAGCATTATCGTTATGGGCACTTGCCGCGGTATCCTGCACGCCGGTGCAGAAGGCGACCGCAATGCCTTTATTCTGGTACACACCATGGCCGTGCAGCAGGTACGTATCGCTAATCTGGTAGCCACCGTGCCGCCGGAAGTGGCTTCTTCGCCGCTGAAGCTGGCGCTGGTGCGTAATGACCAGATCGTGCTGACCGACTATTCTCCCACTCAGTTCCGCGAAGTGCAGAACATTATCTAAAACGGAGTGATGATACTTGAATATTGTAACACCGATGATGCGCCAATATCAAGCCGTGAAAGAGCAATACAGTGACTGTTTGCTCTTTTTCCGTATGGGCGATTTTTACGAAATGTTTGGCGATGACGCCGTCGCTGCCTCCCGTGAGCTGGAGATTGTACTGACGGCGCGTGATGCCGGCGGCGGGCAGAAAATGCCGATGTGCGGCGTGCCCTATCATGCGGTGGACGGCTATCTGGCCAAGCTGATCGCCAAAGGCTTCAAGGTGGCCATCTGTGAAGAGGTGGAAGACCCCAAAACTGCCAAAGGCCTAGTAAAACGCGATGTTATCCGCGTAGTCACTCCGGGTACGGTAGTGGAAAGCGCTCTGCTGGATGAGACTACTGCCAACTATCTGGCCGCTGTCTGGCCGGATAAGAACGGCACCGCCTTCGGTCTTGCTTATACCGACATTTCTACCGGCAAGTTCCTTGCCTGTGAATTCAGCGGCGCTGCGGCGCGTGAAAAGCTGGCCGATGAGCTCTCCCGTATTCGCCCCGCCGAGCTGCTGCTGCCGCAGGAGCTGAAAGGGGACGAGCTGTTCAGCCTGCGGCTGTTGGGTAATGCTGTCGGCTCGGTCTCTGCAATTTATGACGAAGGCTTTGTGCGCAACAATGCTGCCGATCTGCTGAAGATACACTTTTCCGTGGCTTCTCTTGCTGCTATCGGCATGGATTCCGCGCCGCTGGCTGTGAGTGCCGCTGCGGCTATCCTCGACTTTTTGCAGCAGACGCAGAAACGAGCGCTGCGCTATATCGATAATATCCAGCTCTATCAGGGCGGCGACTTTATGCTGCTTGATGCTTCCACTTGCCGCAATCTGGAGCTGTGTCAGACTATCATCGGCGGTCGCCGCAAGGGCTCGCTGCTGTGGGTCTGCGATAAGACGCTGACGGCGATGGGCGCACGCCTGCTGCGCGAATGGCTGGAGAAACCGCTGCTTTCGGCAGAGAGCATCAATATGCGACTCGATGCAGTGCAGGAGCTTATCGATAAGGAAGATAATGCCGCGGCGCTGCGCGAACAGCTGCGCGATGTCTACGACCTGCAGCGTCTGTGCGGCCGCGTCTCCTACGGCACTGCCACGCCGCGCGATCTGGCGGCGCTGCGTGCCTCGCTGGCGAAGCTGCCGCAGATTTTCTCCCTGCTGTCCCGCTTTACCGGCGCATCCTATGCCCACTTTATCGATGATTTCGATATGCTGGAAGATGTTTATGCTAATTTGGCCGATGTGCTGGCGGAAGAACCGCCTATCTCTGCCAAAGATACCGGCATCATCCGCCCCGGCCATAATGCCGAGATCGATGAGCTGCGTACGCTGACCAACGGCAACAAAAACTGGCTGCTGCAGCTGGAGATAGACGAAAAAGAAAAGACCGGTATCCGCAATCTCAAGGTCGGCTACAACAAGGTTTTTGGCTATTACATTGAAGTCAGCAAGGCTCAGACCAATCTGGTGCCGGATAACTATATTCGCAAGCAGACTCTGGTCAACGGCGAGCGCTACATCACTCCTGAGCTGAAGGAGATGGAAGACAAGATCCTCTCCGCAGCTGAGCGCCTGGCCTCCCGCGAATACGAGCTGTTCACCCGCCTGCGCGAGCAGACCGCTGCCATGGCGCCGCGCATCCGTGCCACGGCGGATATTCTGGCGCAGATAGACGTGCTGCAATCGCTGGCCAAGGTGGCGCAGGAGAATAACTACTGCCGCCCGCTGGTCGATGATTCTGCAGTGATTGAAATTAAAGACGGCCGCCATCCGATGGTGGAAAAGATCATCGGCATGGAAAACTATGTGCCCAACGATACTTATCTGGACCGCGACAGCCAGCAGCTGATGCTGATCACCGGCCCCAATATGGCGGGTAAATCCACCTATATGCGTCAGGTGGCGCTGTGCGTGCTGATGGCGCGTATCGGCAGCTTTGTCCCCGCATCTTCCGCGCATATCGGCCGTGTCGACCGCATTTTTACCCGCGTTGGCGCCTCGGACGACCTGACCGGCGGCCAGAGTACCTTTATGGTAGAAATGACGGAAACTGCCAATATCCTGCGTTATGCCGGGCCGGATAGTCTGGTTATCCTGGACGAGATCGGCCGCGGTACTTCCACCTTCGACGGAATGAGCATCGCCTGGGCGGTGGCCGAGTACCTGATGAAGGAAGAACACGCAGCTAAAACGCTGTTTGCCACGCATTATCATGAATTGACCTCGCTGGCCGAGGATAACCCGCGCATCAAGAATTTCTATGTGGCGGTAAAAGAGAGCAACGGCCGCATCGCTTTCCTGCGTAAGATTTTGCCCGGTGGCGTGGACCGCAGCTACGGCATTCAGGTCGCAGCGCTGGCCGGCCTGCCGCAATCCGTGCTGAAACGGGCAGGGGAGATACTGCGCCACTTAGAGGCCGAAAAGCATCTCTCTTCCGCCCCCGCCGCACCGATGAGCGCCGAGCCTTTGGTGCAGCTGCATCCGCTTATCGAGAAAATTGCCACTTTAGACGTATGTTCGCTGACGCCGCTGCAGGCGCTTAATCTGCTGCAGCAATGGCAGGATCAGTTGAAAGAGGAAGAATAATGAGCGAAAACACGCAACAGGGAATAGTGCGCCTGCTGGATTCGCTGACGGCCAATCAGATCGCCACCGGTGAAGTGGTAGAACGCCCTGCTTCCGTAGTAAAAGAGCTGGTGGAAAACGCCATCGATTCCGGGGCGACCCGCATCGAAGTGCGCATCCACGATGCTAACTGTGAAAAGATCTCCGTTAGCGATAACGGCTGCGGTATGGTGCCTGCCGATATGGTATGCGCCATGCAGCGCCATGCCACCAGCAAGCTGCGCGAGTTTTCCGACCTCGATTCGCTGGCAACTTTGGGCTTCCGCGGTGAAGCGCTGCCGGCTATCGCTTCTGTAAGCGAGATGACCGTCACCTCCAAGGTGCGCGGTGCGCTGGAGGCCTACCGTATGGAAGTGCGCGGCGGCAAACCGGAGCAGCCGCAGCCCTACGGTGCACCGGAAGGCACTACCATTTTGGTCGACCGCCTCTTCTACAATGCCCCGGCACGCAAAAAATTCCTCAAAACTCCCACGCGGGAAATGGCCGTCATCAGCGATGTGGTGACCAAAGAAGCGCTTTCGCACCCGCATATTTCGTTTTCCCTCTATCAGCAGGGCCGCCGCCTCTTTTTCCATAGCGGCAGTGGCGAATACAGCACTGCTATGCAGTCTGTGTATGGCAAAGAGCTGATGGACTTCATGGTGCCGGTGCAGTACAGCGGTACGGTGGATATCACCGGCCTCATCTCGCTGCCCGACCTGACCCGCCCCAACCGCAACCATTACCTGTTTTTCGTCAACAACCGCTGGGTCAAGAGCCGCGAGCTGGTGCTGATGGTGGACGAAGCCTACCGCACCCTACTGCCGCAGCATCGCTTCCCGGTGGTGCTGCTCTATCTGCAGATCGACCCCGGCTGGCTGGATGTGAATGTGCACCCGGCCAAGACAGAGATCAAGCTGCGCCAGCCGCAGAAGATCAAGGAAGAGCTGACGGAAGCCATCCGCAATGCCCTGCACAAAAAGGAATTGCTGGCGCCGCGCCTCAATATCACCCTGCCGGAAAAGGCGCCAAAAGCTGCCGCCGAGAGCGAAAAAGAGCCCGCAGCAGCCAGCAAAAGCCGCAGCGTGAGCAATTTGCCACCCCCAAGTTTACGCAGCCCGATCTGTACGAAAAGCTGTTCCGCCAGCCGGAGAGCCAACCTAAACCCCAGCCCACGCCCATGCCGCAGCCGCCGGCCAAACCCAAGCCCCAGCCGCTGATGACCGCCGCCGAAGCTGTGCGCCCGCTGGCCGGCAGCAGTTACAGTAAAGCTGTAGTGTCGCCGATCATGACGGATGAGCAACCGCTGCAGCTGCCGCAGGACAAGCCGGCCGAACCAGCCTCCCCCGCGGTATTCGCGCCGCCGCCTGTGGCGCCGCAAGCTGCGGTTCAGGCAGCAGATGACAGCGATAAGCTGGTCTTTTCCCGTCTGCGCCCGCTGGGGCAGATCGACCTTACCTATATCGTGGCCGCCGCCGATGACGGCGTCTACTTCATCGACCAGCATGCCGCTCATGAGCGCGTGCTTTACGAGCGCATCGCCGCCAAGGCCAAGACCTGCGGCAATGCCTCGCAGCAGCTGGCTATCCCGCTGGCGCTGGACTTCACCCCGGCAGAAACGCTGCTGCTGATCGACGGCATCAACAATCTGCGCGACCTTGGCTTCATCCTCGAATTCTTCGGCGATAACAGCTTTGTACTGCGCGGTGTGCCGCAGTGGTACGTATACAGCGAGCCGGATATGCTGCTGCGCCGCCTGCTGGATATAGTCTGTGATGAGCAGGTAGATATCACGCATTTGCGTGCCGACCAGCTGTTCCGCGCTGCCTGCCGCTCCGCCGTCAAGGCTAATCAGCTGCTGAACATGACGGATATGGTGAAGCTGTTCCAGGATCTGGATGCCAGCGCCAACAGCGCCACCTGCCCCCATGGCCGCCCGCTGGCCATCAAGCTGACCAATGCCGAAATCCGGAAACGTTTTTTGCGCGGCGGCATATGATAAACTATCGAAAGGAAAAGCCTATGAGCCACAAGCTGGTAACGATACTCGGCCCCACCGCCAGCGGCAAAACCGCGCTCTCGGTCGCGGTGGCGCAGCGTCTGAACGGTGAGATCATCTCCGGCGATTCGATGCAGGTTTACCGCCGCATGGATATCGGTACCGCCAAGGTGACCGCGGCAGAGCAGCAGGGTGTTCCGCATCATCTGCTGGATATTCTAGAGCCGCAGCAGGCTTTTTCCGTGGCGGATTTCCGCGATTTGGCGGATGCCGCTATTGCCGATATCAGCGGTCGCGGCCGCTTGCCCATCGTGGCCGGCGGTACGGGCCTTTATATTTCAGCATTACTGGATGAGTACGATTTTGCCGCAACCAATGCGGCAGATCTGCTGCTGCGTGAACAGCTGAAGGCGGAGTACGCTGCCGATGACGGCGAGGCGCTCTATGCCGAGCTGCAGCAGGTAGACCCACCGGCAGCAGCGCGCATCCACCGCAACGATGCACATCGTCTGCTGCGCGCGCTGGAGGTATACCGCAGCACCGGGCAGCCGCTTTCCGCATCGTGGAACTTAACGGAAAAGCCGCAGCACAGCCGCTATCAGGTGGCCTGTATCGGCCTGACCTGCCCGCGCGAGGTGCTGTACAGCCGCATCGAAAAGCGCGTGGATATTATGATGGAGCAGGGGCTGCTGGATGAGGTAAAATCCCTGCTGAAAAGCGGTGTGAGCGCCGAAGCACAGTCAATGCAGGGCATCGGCTATCGCCAGCTGGTGGCGCATCTTGAGGGGCAAATCAGCCTTGATGAGGCGGTGGAGCTGATCAAGCGCGACACCCGCCGCTTTGCCAAGCGCCAGCAGACTTGGTTCAAGCGAGACGCGCAAATCGCGTGGTTTGATATTACGCATTATCCGGATCAGGCACAACTGCTTGAGGCGGTACTGGCAGAGATCGGGCGGCAATTCGGGGAGGATTGACCGATGGAGACCGCTACTTTGCAGGAATATTTTTTGCAGCAGATGCAAAAAAACAGTATCACCGCAACATTTTATCTGGTCAACGGTTTTCAATTTAAAGGTGTTGTACAGGCATTTGATCGCTATGTGGTCGCCGTGGAATGCGAGGGCGCGCAGGAACTTATCTACAAGCACGCCATCAGCACCATCGTGCCGCAGCAGCGCATCGATATTTCTGCCTGGAACAGCTGAAAAAGTAACAAAGCCCGGTTTTCCGGGCTTTTTGCTTGGGGCAGGGGAGAGCTAAATCTGTCACTTTGGCAGGAAAAATGGCGTTAAAGTGTAATTATAATATGTTATGCTTAACACTTGGAGGTTACTATGACTTTGACTGAACAACAGCAGCAGCTGATTGCCGCCGCTGATGCCGCCGGTCGTGCTGCCATGCAGGCTTACGAGCCGTATGCCGCCGCGATCGCCGAAAAAAATACCGCCCGCGCGCTGGATGCCTTCCGCGCCGAACGTATTTCCGTGCAGCATTTTGCCTCTACCAACGGCTATGGCTACGGTGATATGGGCCGTGATAAGCTGGAAGAGCTGTATGCCCGCATCTTTGGCACGGAAGCTGCGCTGACCCGCCAGAATATCGTTTCCGGCTCTCATGCCATCTCGCTGGCGCTGTGTGGCAACCTGCTGCCCGGCGATCATCTGGTCTGCCTGGGTATACCCTATGACACGCTGCAGACGGTGATCGGCCTGAACAAGGTCACTCCCGGCTGCCTGGTAGAAATGGGCGTGCGTGCCACGGTGCAGGAAATTGACTTTGAGCATATCGATGCCGAAGCTATCGTCGCCGAGCTGCCGGAAGACACCAAAATGGTGGCGCTGCAGCGTTCCCGCGGCTATTCCAGCCGCCCGGCGATGACAGTGGCGGAAATTGCCGCTATCACCGCTGCCGTGCATCAGCGCCTGCCGCAGGCCATCGTCTTCGTCGATAACTGCTACGGCGAAATGATGGAAGAGACCGAGCCTACTCACCACGGTGTCGACCTGATGTGCGGCTCGCTGATCAAGAACCCCGGCGCTGGCCTTACCCCGTCCGGCGGTTATGTGGTCGGCCGCGAAGACCTGGTGGATCGCGCTGCCTATCGCCTCACCTTTGCCGGTGCCGGACGCGAAATAGGCGCCTCGCTCATCGACCATCGCCTGTTCTACCAGGCCTTATTCATGTCGCCCACCACGGTATTGGAAGCGACTCTCGGCGCTGTTTATGCTGCAGCCTTTATGCAGCACCTGGGCTTCGAGGTATCCCCGGCGGTGGACGCCAAGCGCTCCGATATCATCCAGATGGCCTATATGGGCAATGCCGAGCGCCTCATTGAGTTTTGCCGCGGCATCCAGCGCTATTCGCCGGTAGACAGCTTCGCCGCGCCGGAACCGTGGCCGATGCCCGGTTATGATAACGACATTATTATGGCTGCCGGCTGCTTCGTGGCGGGTGCTTCCATCGAGCTTTCTGCCGATGCGCCGCTGCGTGAGCCGTATCTGGTCTTCATGCAGGGCGGCCTCAACCGCTGGCATATGCCGTACGCCTTGCAGCGCACGGCTGCCGATATGATGGAAAAAGGGCTGATTTAAGCCACAAAAAAGCAGGTAGACGATTAAGTCTACCTGCTTTTGCATTATACGGGGCAGGGGAGTCAGAAGCGGCGGAACAGGCCGATCGGCTTACCGATGATATCGCAGCGGTCTACGATGATCGGCGCCATAGTGGAGTTTTCCGGCTGCAGGCGGATGCAGTTCAGCTCGCGGTAGAAGGTCTTGACGGTAGCTTCGTCATCAACCAGCGCCACGATAATTTCACCGTTGCGGGCGCTGCTGGCTTCTTCCACGATCAGCAAATCGCCGTCATGAATACCGGCTTCGATCATGCTTTCGCCGGAAACGCGCAGCATAAACAGCTGCTTATTGGAATGGAGATAGCCCAGCAGCACGGGGAAATAATCTTCCACATGTTCTTCGGCCAGCATCGGCAGGCCGGCGGAGATTTTGCCGATGATCGGGATATCGACCATTTCTTTGCTGGTAACGGTGCTGGTGCTTTCGATCTCTTCGATAACTTCCAGCGCGCGCTGCTGGCCGGGGTGACGGCGGATATAGCCCTTGCTTTCCAGCGTGTTCAGGTGCAGATGCACGGTGGAAGGCGAACGCAGCCCTACCGCATCACAAATCTCGCGCACAGAGGGCGGGAACTTCTTATCGCGCAGTTCCTGCTTAATAAAATCAAGAATACGAGCCTGCTGCTCGGTCAAACCGATATAATCCATAAGTTTGCCTCCTTTTTGTATTGGGGACATACCCATTATATACCATAAAAAACAAAAAAGCAAACATTTGTTCTATTTTTCTCTTGACATCGAACAAATATTCGAATATAATTTAGCCATAGAACAGATGTTCGATTGAAAGAGTAGAGTAGGAGGCGAAAGCAATGCTGGCCAAATATAATAGAAGAATCAATTACAAAGCCTTTGCAGGTTTATTCCTGATGGTACTGCTGGTAGTCATGGCATTCAGCGGCGTTGCCGGCGCCAGCAATGACGAGGCTCGCGTAATGCAAACCATTACCGTAAGCTCCGGTGATACGCTGTGGTCCTTGGTAAGCGAACATTATGACTATAAAGGCGATATTCGCGCCGCCATCTACGAAGTTAAAGAGATCAACGGTCTGCAGAGTGCAAATCTGCGCGTGGGCGACGTATTGCTGATCCCGGAAAAATAGGCGTAAAAACCGCCTAAAAAAGAGGCGATTTAAGCCACGAAAATTTTGGTGCTAAGGTGTTTGCATATGGCAAAACAGGGCAATATGAAGCAGTAGTGCCGAAAAAACAAAAATGAAGCAGAAACATTATAAAACCTTGACAGCCAAAGCGGCTGTTGAGGTTTTTGTTTTGGGAGAGCGCTTTATGATGCGCTTCCCGGTCTTTTATATATCAACTTCTCATAATGTACATTATGTAAACTTAGGTGTTGAAATTTTAGGGTGCCGTGTGAAATGCACACGAGCGACCTCTCCCCCAAAAATTTTTGTAAAAAATCAGAGCCAGCAAAATCTGCAGGCTCTTTGACTTTGTCGGTATTTTTATTCTACCAAGCTGCCGCTCAAATTCCAGGTTTGTGCTTTTTCGATGCGGACTTTTTTAAGCATGCCGGGCTGCAGGCCGTCAACCGCCGGGAACAGCACGATTTTGCCGCCCTCGCTGCGGGACGACCAAACTTCCGCATTGGTGCGGCTGGGTCCCTCGGTCATTACCACCAAGGTCTTCCCTACCAACTTTTCATTCTGCGCCAGGCTGATCGGATTCTGTATATCCATCAACTGCTGCAGGCGCTGTTTCTTCACTTCTTCCGGAACCTGATCGGGCATGGTCGCGGCCGGAGTGCCGCTGCGGCGCGAATAAATGAAAGTATACGCAGCATCAAAGCGGCATTCGGCAATGAATTCCAGCGTTTCTGCGAAGTCTTCATCAGTTTCTCCCGGGAAACCGACGATCAGGTCGGTAGTCACGGTAGCATCCGGGAAATTTTCGCGCAGATGTGCCAGGATCTCGCGATAATACTCCTTGGTATATCCCCTGTTCATCTCCTGCAAAATTCGATTGCAGCCGGCCTGAACCGGCAGATGGAACTGGCGGCAGACATTGGGCAGCTTGGCAATGGTATCGATAAGATGATGGCTGAAGTCGCGCGGATGCGAGGTCATGAAGCGGATGCGATCCAGCCCTTCAATGGCGGAAACCTCTTCCAGCAACCGCGCAAAGTCCCAGTTGCCCTCCAGATCGTGGCCATAGGAGTTGACATTCTGCCCCAGCAGCTGTATCTCGCGGCAGCCATGCGCCACCAGCGCACGAATCTCATCGCAAATCACCTGCGGCTTGCGGCTGCGTTCGCGCCCGCGTACATACGGCACGATGCAATAGGAGCAGAAATTGTTGCAGCCATAATTAATGTTTACCTGGGCTTTGTAGTTATTATCGCTTTCACTTAAGTGCTTATCGCGCTGAATATCTTCGCGGTCATAGCGCTCTTCCACGTCAAAAATGCGCTGGCCATCGCTTAAGTACTGCTCAATGTAATACGGCAGCTGCGCCATGGCAAAAGTGCCGCATACTACGCCCACATGGCGGTACTTTTTGCGCAGCACCTCCGCGGTATCGCTCTTTTGCGCCATGCAGCCACACACAGCGATGCAGATGCCGGGGTTCAACTCTTTGTAGTGCTTTAGGCTGCCGATAAAACCAAGCGCGCGGGATTCGGCGGTCTCTCGCACACAGCAGGTGTTGATGACGATGATATCCGCTTTGGATATCTCTCCTGCCGGCTGATGGCCGAGCGAATGCAGTAGATCGCCAATGATCGGCGAATCATTTTCGTTCATTTGGCAGCCAAAAGTTTCGATATGATATAACATAAGCTACTCCTACTGGGCGGACAGGCGGTAATCGACGATTTGCACCTGCGCAGAACGACGCCCGTTGAATTCATTGATGTTGACATTGTAAATCAGGTCCAGATATACTTCTGCCGCATTTTGCAGCAGCAGATCGAAAATGCCTTCACCGTAGCGGCTGCTCAGCAGCTTATCCAGCTTATCGCGGGATTCGAAGCAGACTGCTTCGACCGTCTTACTGAGCGTAGCGCCGCGGCAGCTCCAGCGCATCGCCTTTTTGCTGCTGCCCATCTGCACGATCTTGCTGATGCAGACGTTCTTTTCGGCAAAGTTGATCGGAGGGTTGCCCTTGCCAAACGGTTCAAACTGCTGCAGCTGCTCGGCCAAAGCCAGATTTACGGTGGCCAGCGGCAGCTGTTTGTCGATACGGATCAGCTGCTCGATATCGGGCGCTTGCTGCCGGTAATCGGCGTTGAGGCGGCGGCGGACGTCGGCGATTTTATGTTTATCTACCGTTAAGCCGGCTGCCAGCGGATGCCCGCCAAATGCTTCCAGCAAGTCAGCGCAGGCAGACAGACCGGCAAAGATATTGTACCCTTCGATGGAACGGCAGGAGCCATGAACCACATCTTTTTCGCCGGCAATGACGATGCTCGGCTTATAGTAGCGCTCCTTGATGCGGCCGGCGATGATACCGGCAACGCTTTCGTGGATCAGCGGCTCATAGACCACGAGCACATCATCCTGATCCAGATTTTCTTCCAAGATCTGGCTAAAGGCCAGTATCGCGCCCTGTTCGGTCAGCGATTTGCGCTGATTGTTCAGCCGTGCCATCTCTTCGGAAAGCGAATAGGCGCGGCGCGGGTCATCGGTAAGCAGCAGCTCTACGGCCATGCTGGCATCTTCCAGACGGCCAAAGGCGTTGATGCAGGGGCCGATCTGGTAGCCGATGTGGTGGGCGGTGATATTTTTGCCTAGCAGCTCTCGGTTTTCCAAAATCGCCAGCAGGCCGGGGCTTTGCACCTTGCCGATCAGCGGCAGACCGCGCTGCACCAGCCAGCGGTTATCATCGGTCAGTTCTACCAGGTCACAGACGGTGGCGATTGTGGCCATGGCCAGCAGCTCGTTCTCCAGCTCGCTATCGCTAAAGCCGAGCAGCGAGAACAGCTCCATGGCAAAGCGGTAGCAGAGCCCACCGGCGCAATACAGCTTGAATGGGTAGCGGCAATCGCTGCGCTTGGGGTCGCAGACGGCGTCGGCAGCGGGCAGCTGCTGCACCACCTCCCCTGCCCCGTTATCCACCAGCATCGGCTCGTGATGGTCGATGATCAG
>JAFXLH010000099.1 GCA_017531315.1 Bacillota bacterium | reverse complement strand
CCCTTGACCGGGTGGAGGTGATGGGACGGGACGTGTCCGTGCTGTTCTCCCACCCCGCCGCGGAAAAGGCGAGCGTCCGTGCCATCGTGGATGCGGATCGGGCCGTGTTCGGCTCGGATCGGGTACGCTTCTCCCTGAAGCCTCACAAGGTACACCTGTTCGACGGGGAAAGCGGCCTGCGCCAAGATCAGCACAAAAAAGCCCAGTACAACGGCGTAGAACTTGCCCCAGCCGCTGTGGATGTAGGGAGATACGCGGCGGAATGCGGGCAGTAAAACGGCGTAGAGCAGCACCTGCATCAGCAGCATTAGGCTAACGGCGACGATGACGCTAAGCAAATTGCTGTGCAGGCGGCTGTTAGCAATGCTGAATACAGTACTGCAGCAGGTGTAGATGTTGGCATAGCTAAAAAACAGGAAGCCTTTCTCCGCCACACTTCCTGTTGTCGTTACAAAGAACAGGATAAAGTGTGCGGTGAGGGTCAGGAAGAAGTTCGCCGTCGGCGTATCCGGCGGCAGAATCATCATCAACGCAACATACAGCAGCCAGATGCCAGCCGTTGCCGCCTTGCCAAAGCGCGGCCGAGCAAAAAACAAAGATGCACCAATGTGGCTGAACGGGGTGAGGAGGAAAAAGATCAAATCGCCGGCGGAATTAATCATATCTTATCACCTCCGCTTCAGTTGAAGTGATCAAAAAAGGCATTGCGCAGGCCGGAAACCGCGCTGCGTGGCAGCTGAATCTCAGCACCGTTTTTCAGCAGGGCGGTGGCAGTGCCAACCTTTTTGATGTGGTTGAGGTTGAGAATATAGGCGCGGCCGCAGCGGTAGAAGCAGCCGAAAGCGGCCAGCTGATCGTACAGCTCACCGGCGGTGATGCGCACCAGCAGCTCGGTGCCATCCTGCAGGTGCAGGCACTGGTGATTGTCGGCGGCTTCGCAGTAGATGATATCTGCTACCGATACATTCTGATAGCCGCCGCCGATCTTCAGCACCAGGCTTTCTTCCGTATGGGCGGTAATGCTCTGCACCGCTTTATCCATGGCGGCAAAGAAGCTTTGCTGCGTATAGGGCTTGAGCAGATAATGCGTGGCATCTACGCCAAAGGCTTCCAACGCGTGTTCAGTGGAAGATGTGAGGAAGATAATCGGACTGTGGACGCCGCGGGAACGTAATTCCGTGGCCACGCTCATACCGGAAACGCCGGGCATGTAAATATCCAGCAGGTAGACGTCGTGGCGCTCTCCTGCTTCAATGCGGTCCAGCAGCGCGGAAGAGCCGGTAAAGGCATCCGCGGCGGCATCCAGCCGGTGGGCCTGGGCATAGCTCTGCAGCATGGCGCAGGTATTATCTAAATACTGTTGTTCATCGTCGCAGATGGCGATTTTGAGCATGGCAGGCACCTCCTTTTGGCAGGATTTGGCGGCCGGCAGAGCCGTTTGGGGAAAGTATAGCACAGGAAACAGAAAATTGCTACCGATTTTGCGGCGGCCGGCGGCACGAAAAAACAGCAGCAAAGCATATGTATACCTTGCTGCTGTGATATTTTTATTTGCCGTAGCGGCGTACATAGGAAATAAAACGCGGGAAAACGATACCCGGTTCGGTAAGTTCTCTGTTCCAGCGTTTTACCCATTCAAGAGATACATAGCCGTTGAAGCGATCGCGCTTCAGCAGGCGCAGCACTTCCAGATTCGGCTCATCGCCGTCGCCCACCATGCGATAAACGCATTTGCCGTCTACCATAATGGAATCCTTCATGTGAATATAGCGCAGCCACGGTTTGACCATTTCATAAGTGTATTCGGCGCTTTCGCCAAAATAGCGGAAGGGATGATGTACGTCCCAGAGGATGCCGGCGGAAGGATGATTGACCTTCTGCATCACATCGACGATGACTTTGGAATCGGCAAAGACGCCGTTGTTTTCCAGCAGCACATAAACGCGCTTATCGGCGGCGTACTGGGCCAGTTCTTTCAGGTTGGCAGCGACGAAATCAACATCGATGCCCTCCCCTGCTTCCGGAGCGGCATCGCCCAGCAGGCGGATATTGGGCACGCCGATGCGGGCGGCCAGATCGATATAAGCACGCGCATCTGCCATATGCTTTTCGATATTCTCTTTATCGAAGAGGAAGCAGGCGGTGGTGAGGCAGGAGATGCTGAGGTTGAGACGATGCAGCTCTGCCAGGGTGGGCAGCAGCTGTTCCGGCTGGAAAATG
>JAFXLH010000098.1 GCA_017531315.1 Bacillota bacterium | reverse complement strand
AGTCGTCGCCGTCAAAGTAGTAGATGTTGTAATCGCCGGGCTCCAGCTCGGCATAGTACATGCCGTCATCATCGCCCTCCACAAGCTCGATCATATCATCGCTGCCCACCGGGCTGACGAAGAGCGCCGCGCCACTGCCCATCACCTGCTCAATGGAGACAAGGTCGCCGCTGGCGGTATGGGTAGCGCTGTCATAAGTACCGTCCAGCACCACGTAGACGATACCGCGATGCAGCATGGTATATACTGCGGCAAATTCCATATTGCCGTAGATAGTGGCATCTTCCAACTGAGACGAACGGTAAACTTCACCCTCTACCAGCTCATTTCCGTTTTTATCATACGCAGCACCTTGAGCATCCACCAGCTTCCAGCCGGCCAGCTTGTAGCCGTCAAACAGGCGTACACTCGGCGGAGATGGCAGCATGGCGCTGTTATTCGCAGCAACCGCCGGGTAGCTGACATAATCGTCAAAGACCGAGCCGCTTTGATCGCCGTCAGTATAGGTTACAGTATAGGTTCTTCCGCTGAAGTCCCAGCGGCCTACCAGCTCCGTATGCTGATTGATAATAATATTACCGCTAACTACCTTATCATTCAGCATCCAGCCGCTGAAGATGCGGTCGCCCTGAACACCGTTTTCCGTCACGCGGACACGGAGACCCGGGTAATATTCATCGTCTACCGCATAAGTATCACCGGCATACACCGTAGCACCATCAGGCAATACCGCATCACTCGGAGCACCGGTCCACATATAACTGACATTCAGGGCAGTAGCGATTGGTACAATGGTAGAAGCACTGGAGGTAACTTCCGTCGTGGTATGCGCTTCCAGATTAGTATAGCCCAGATTCAGGTCATAGCTAAACTCGGCAGTAACTTCTGCCTGCAGCTCTACCGCCCCGCGGAATTCATCAGCCGTCGTTACAGTATGTTCTACCGTAATGGTATAAGTGCCGTCACCATTGTTTTCCCAGCTAACCTTGTCAGAATCGGCTTCTGTACCATTCAGCATGATTTTGACATCTTTAGCTGCAATATCCACGTCATTAATATCAACGATCGGCTCCACGGTTACCGTGAACACTACATTATCGTTGACATGTGCCTCATCTTTATCACATTCCGCGCTAATCAGCAGTTCCGGATCCGTACCGGAAATAGAAAACTCGGCAGAATAGTTACCGCTGCTGCCAATCATGCGGGAATAACCAAAACCGGCCACATAGCCATTCTCTTTTGCCAGCGCCACAATCTCATTAATACGGTGATAGCCGCTATGGTTACTGCTGCTCACGATATCATCAATCGGGAACATGGCGGCATTTTCCGTATTGAGTGTAAGATTGGTCAGCAGATAACCGTCCAGAGGCTTAACGAAAAACATAACATAGCCGTTGTAACTGGTGCCGCTATCCCACCTACTATCTCGCCGATAAGAAAACTGCGTATTACGGAAACTGTCTCCGCTCTCCATCTCTACCAGTTCCAAATCACTGTAGTCATTGCTGGTCACATATACATAAGCTACTGCAGCATGGTTCACCTGCGTGGCAGTAATAGTCATCGAAGATGTAGTAGCCGCCTCTACCACCAGCGGTGCGGCGATCAGCATCGCCATCAGGGCTACCAGGACGATCATGGTTTCTTTCAGTTTACGCAGCATTTTCATACTTTTTCCCTCCACATGGGCTTATTTGGTGAAGCTGAAAGTATTGCAACAAGCAAAGTGCTTGAGAATTTCCAACACTTGAAGTAAATCAAACAATTTTTTGAAGTATTTTGTTTATTTTTGTCCCATGTTTTCAACATGTTAGACTTCTATGTTAGAAACGCTATTCCTGTTAAACGAGCCTAACAAAAAGGGCAAAATGCCACTTTTTTATCACATTTTTACCATTAAAATTGCACACAAAAACCCCGCAGCATCATGCTGCGGGGTTTGCTTATGTTTTGGCTCAGCTTGTCCAGATCAGGCCAGCTGGCGGCGGATATTGACGATGGGGATATTGGCGGTAAGCGCCACGCCGTCTTCTTCGCGGGTGAGGTTTACTTCCAAAGCTTCCGTGTCGATCTCCATATATTTGCCGATCACTTCGATCAGGTCTTCGCGCAGGTTGTCCATCATCTGCTCGGAAACGTCCACGCGGTCATGTACCAGCACCAGGCGCAGTCTTTCTTTGGCAACGCTTTTGCTGGCTTCTACTTCCGTATCTTTACCGAAGAATTTGCCCAAAAACGAAAGAATGCTCATATCTTATGCCTCCCGATCAGCTCTTAAACAGCTTGGCCAAAGCGCTGAAGAAGCCTTTCTTTTCTTCCAGCACCATCAGCGGTACATCTTCACCGTCGATGCGGCGGGCGATATTGCGGAAGGCCTGGCCAGGACGGGAATTGTCGTTCATCGCGGTGGGTTCGCCCTTGTTGGTGGAAACGACGATCTCGTCGTCATCCGGCACGATGCCCAGCAGATCGATGGCAAGAATTTCCAGGATATCTTCTACGCTCATCATGTCGCCGCTCTTGACCATATTGATGCGGATGCGGTTGACGATCAGGCGCGGGTTACGCAGGTCGGCAGCTTCCAGCAGGCCGATAATGCGGTCGGCGTCGCGTACGGCAGACATTTCCGGCGTGGTGACGACGACAGCTTCATCGGCGCCGGCGATGGCGTTTTTGAAGCCGTGCTCGATACCGGCCGGGCAGTCGACGATAACGTAGTCAAATTCTTCTTTCAGCTTTTCGCACAGTTCAATCATCTGCGCTTCGCTGACGGCAGTCTTATCCTTGGTCTGAGCGGCCGGCAGCAGATACATATTTTCCAGGCGTTTATCTTTGATAAGGGCCTGTTTGAGACGGCAGTTGCCGCGTACGGCATCTACGATATCGTAAACGATGCGGTTTTCCAGACCTAAGACTACGTCCAGATTGCGCAGACCGATATCCGTATCCACCATACAAACTTTCTTGCCCAGCAGGGCCAAAGATGCGCCGATATTGGCAGTGGTGGTAGTTTTACCTACGCCGCCCTTACCGGAAGTGATGACGATAACCTTGCCCATTAGTCGTCCTCCTTGCTGCAAAGTTGATATACCGCCTTATCTGGGCGGCAGGTATTCCTCAATAATGACCGTATCATCACGGATCAAAGCCATTTCCGCCATATGGTCGGTCTGTGCGTAGCCGCCATCCGGCGGGCGCGTAATGTGAGAAGCGATACGCAGCTGCGTGGGCGCCAGGGTAAGCGCCGTGACGCGGGCATCGTCATCGCCGGCAGCACCGGCATGTACCACACCGCGCATCGAGCCCATCACCAGCACATGGCCGGAGGCAATGATCTCGGCGCCGGGGTTTACGTCGCCTAAGATCACCACATTGCCGTCAAAGTTGACACTCTGACCGCCGCGCACCGTGCGCTGCACCAACAGCGTAGGCTTCTTATTCATACGTTCAGGCCATTCGTTGTTGCTCACCAAATCACCTCTTACGGGGAAATACTTAATTCCTGATAATTCCGCATCGCCCGCCCCATTTCCTGCCCAAAAGCAAAAACAGACAGGACGATACCCATATATTATAAGGGAAAACCCCCGGTTCTGGCAAGTACAAATTTATTCGACACCCAGCGCCAAATTGCGCGATTCCAGCAGCGAGCGCAGCAGCGGCAGCGAGAGACCCATCACCGTGCCGTAATCGCCCTCGATGCGCTCCACCAGAAAGAGGCCCTGCCCCTGAATGCCATATGCGCCGGCCTTGTCCATCGGTTCGCCGCCCGCCACATAGGTGTCGATATCAGCCTCGGAGAGCGTGGCGAATTCCACCACCGTCTGCTGCACGCCGCTGATCACCTCGCCGTGCTTGTTGTCGACGAGGCAGATGCCGGTATATACCGAGTGACGCTGGCCGGAAAGCGCGCGCAGCATCGCCTTGGCCTCATCCGCGTCGGCGGGCTTGCCCAGCACCTTGGCATCCAGCACCACCACCGTATCGGCAGCGATGATCAGCGCATCGGCAGGCGCGATATCGCCCACCGCCAGCGCCTTGCGCTCGGCATTATCCATCACCAGCAGCTCCGGCGTGACGCCGTCATCCATGCACTCATCCACCTCTGCGGTGATCACCTGCGGCCGGATGCCATAGCGCTGCAGCAGCTCTAAGCGGCGCGGCGATGCGGATGCCAGCACCAGCGGCTGATCCTGCGGGATATAATTTTTCAGCATAAGCTTACCTCCTGCAAAAAGTAGCTGCGGATATCCGCCGCCATATAGAGAGAGCCGCAGCAGATCAGCATCTCCCCTGCTTGCGCTTCCAGCAGCGCCTCGGCGCGGGCGCAGGCTGCGGCCACATCCGCCACCTCTTCCACCGCCACGCCCTGCTCACGCAGTACGGCGGCACAGTAGCGCCAGTCGCCCGCGCGCACCACCGGCGGGCTGGTGACCACGGCTGCCGAGAGCAGCGGCGCGATGGTCTCGATCATCTCGCGGCGGTCCTTATCGGCGACGATGCCCAGCAGCGCCACCTTGCGCTTATCCGGCCACAGCTCATTCAGCGATGCGACCAGTCTGCGGATACCGTCCGGGTTATGCGCGCCATCCAGCACCACCAGCGGCTGGCGGCGCAATACTTCCAGGCGTGCCGGCCAGCGCACCTGCTGCAGGCCGTAGCGGATGGCGCTCTCATCCAGCCCCATGGCAAAAGCCGCCGCCACCGCCAGCGCCGCATTATCGCGCTGATAGCTGCCCAGCAGCGGCAGCCGCACCTCGCGCAGCAGCGTCCCGCCCACGCGGATATCCAGGCTCTGCCCGTACTCATCCGCCTGCACCAAAGTGGCGGAAAAATCTGCCCCGGCGCGGCGGAGCGTGGCCTGCTGCGCGGCGGCACGCGCAGCGATAACGCCGTAGGCCGGCTCGGCGGCGGCGGTCAGCACCGTTGCCCCCGGCTTGATGATGCCCGCCTTCACCTCGGCGATGGCTTCCACCGTATCGCCAAGATAGGCGGTATGCTCCACGGAAACATTGGTGATGACGGCAAGCCCCGCATCGATGACATTGGTCGAATCGATGCTGCCGCCCATGCCTACTTCCACCACCGCCCAGTCTACCTGCGCCTCGGCCATTGCCAGCAGGCCAAAGGCGGTGGCTACCTCAAATTCGGTGGGGCTTTCCCAGCCTTCCGCCACCATCGCTTTAACGACGGGGATGATGCGGCTCAGGTACTCCGCCACCTGCTCCTCGCTCATCGGCTGGCCGTTGATGCGGCAGCGCTCGCCGTAGCATTGCAGATGCGGCGAAGAGAAAAAGCCGGTCTTGAACCCACCCGCGCGCAGCATACTCTCACACATTGCCGAGACCGAGCCTTTGCCGTTGGTGCCGGTCACGTGCAGATACTGCGGGATGCGCTTTTGCGGCTCGCCAAGGCGGTACAGTAATTCTGTAATCCGCTGCAAGCCTAAATTGATGCCGAATTTGCCTAAAGAGGCAACCTCGGCCATACAGGTATTAAAGTCCATAACTACCTCGAATAAACAAGGGCGCGTGTTACCGCGCCCTTGTGAGTAATTGCTTATTTGAACAGCTGCAGGTGTTCTACCAGAGAGACGCGTTTATCTTCGCATTCTTTCAGGCGGTTACGTTCCTTTTCGACGACGGCGGCCGGGGCCTTGCCGATGAAGCTTTCATTGTTCAGCTTGCCGGAGAGGCGGGCGATATCGGCGTCGCAGGCAGCGATCTCTTTTTCGATGCGGGCGATCTCCTTATCGATATCAATAACACCGGCCAGCGGCAGGAAGATATCGATGCCGCGGACATGCGCCTTGGCAGACTGAGCGGGAGCGGCAAAGCCGGCAGCTTCCAGCGTGACGGAAGCGGCGGAAGCCAGCGACATGATGTAGCTTTCGCCGGTCTTGACCAGATCGAGCAGCTGCGGTTCGGCGGCGAAGATGACGTCGGCCTTCTTGCCCAGCTGTACGCCCATTTCCGCACGGATATTGCGGATGGCGCGGATGCAGTCCATGATCTGCTGCATCTGCTGCGCTTCTTCTTCATAAGCATCCATGCCTACGCCGTTCGGGTACTTGGCCAGCATGATGGTCTCGCCGTTATGCGGCAGCTTCTGCCACAGGTCTTCGGTGACGAAGGGAGTGAAGGGATGCAGCAGCTCCATGATGTGGGAGAGCACGGTAGCGAGAACGGTCTGCGCGGTGTGGCGTTCTTCCGGAGTGCCGCGGTAGAGGCGGGCCTTGGCGATCTCAACATACCAGTCGCAGAACTCGTCCCAGCTGAAGTCATAGATCATACGGGCGGCTTCACCCAGCTCGTATTTTTCCATGTTTTCGTTGACGCCGATGGCGGTGATACGCAGGCGTTCGAGTATCCACTTATCGGCCAGAGTCAGCTGCAGCGGATAGCGGCCTTCTTCGTAGTCTTCGAGGTTCATCAGCGCGAAACGGGTGGCGTTGAACAGCTTGTTGAGGAAGTTGCGCGCGCCTTCCAGACGTTCCGGCTTGAAGCGGGTATCGTTACCGGGGGCGATGCCGGTCATCAGCATGAAGCGCAGGGAGTCTGCGCCGTACTGAGCGATGATCTCCAGCGGATCGACGCCGTTGCCCAGCGATTTGCTCATCTTGCGGCCCAGCTCATCGCGGACGATGCCGTGGATGAAGACGTCATCAAAGGGATGCTCGTCCATCTGTTCCAGACCGGAGAAGATCATGCGGGCTACCCAGAAGAAGATGATGTCGTAACCGGTGACCAGTACGCTGGTGGGGTAGAAATCCTTCAGCAGCTGGGTCTGATCCGGCCAGCCGAGCGTGGAGAAGGGCCAGAGGCCGGAGGAGAACCAGGTATCCAGTACGTCGGGATCCTGATCGAGATGGGCGCCGCCGCACTTGGGGCAGCAGGTCGGGTCATCTTTAGCCACGATGGTCTCGCCGCAATCGGCGCAGTACCAGACGGGGATGCGGTGGCCCCACCACAGCTGGCGGGAAATGCACCAGTCGCGGATATTTTCCATCCAGCCGATATAGGTCTTGGTGAAGCGTTCCGGCACGAAGCGGATGGTGCCGTCATTTACCTTATCGATAGCAGGCTTGGCCAGCGGCAGCATCTTGACGAACCACTGCGGGGATACCAGCGGTTCTACTACGGTGCCGCAGCGATAGCATTCGCCTACGGAGTGGTTGATCTCGGTGATCTTTTCCAGCATACCCATGTCGGTGAAGTCCTTGATGATGGCTTCACGGCATTCGGCAGTGGTCATACCGGCGTATTTGCCGGCAGCTTCGTTCATTTTGCCATCGCGGCCGATCACGTTCAGCTGTTCCAGCTTGTGGCGCTGACCGATATCGAAGTCGTTGGGGTCATGGCAGGGAGTGATCTTAACGGCGCCGGTACCGAATTCCATATCGCAGTATTCGTCGGCGATGATGGGCAACTCGCGGCCGTTGACGGGGATGGTGACGGTCTTGCCGATCTTATCCGCATAGCGGGGGTCGTTGGGGTTGACGGCTACCGCGGTATCGCCGGGGATAGTTTCCGGGCGGGTGGTGGCGACTACGATATAGCCGCTGCCATCGGTATAGGGGTAGCGCAGATGCCACAGGTGACCTTCATGGTCCTTGTGTTCTACTTCGATATCGGAAATGGTGGTCTGGCAATGGCTGCACCAGTTGACGATGTAGCTGCCGCGATAGATGAGGCCCTTGTCATACAGCTCGCAGAAAACCTCGCGTACGGCGCGGGAGCAGCCTTCGTCCAGGGTAAAGCGTTCCTTTTCCCAGTCGCAGCTGCAGCCCAGCTTGCGTACCTGCTTGGTGATGCGGGCATGATAAGTATCTTTCCATTCCCAGGTGCGCTCAAGGAAAGCTTCACGGCCGATGTCGTATTTGCTGATGCCTTCTTTGGCCAGGGCTTCTTCTACCTTGGCCTGGGTGGCGATGCCGGCATGGTCGGTGCCGGGCAGCCACAGGGTACGGCGGCCCTGCATGCGGCGCCAGCGGGTCAGTACATCCTGCAGGGTCTGGTCCAGAGCATGGCCCATATGCAGCTGACCGGTAACATTGGGCGGCGGCATGACGATGCAGAAAGGCTCGCCATCAGCATTGATCTCGCTGCTGAAATAGCCGTTTTCTTCCCAAATCTTATACCATTTTTCTTCGACTTCCTGCGGCTGATAAGTAGCCGCTCTCTGTTCTTCTGCCATAAGCTTGTCCATCCTTTATTTTTATGATTGCGATAACTGATCATAGCTGCGCCGCCGCTGCCAAATGAGCGGATGGGCGCAGATTTGTATAATTTCTGTGAAGATGCCGCCTTTTCCTGCCGCTTTTCGCCAAATCTGCCCCGATAAGTGCAAAAATGTAAGTGCAAAATGCGTAGATTACGGCTGCTCTTCCGCCACCTGGGCCGCGGATACCGCATCCGCCGCCTCTTCCCGCCGCCGCGCCAGCACCCGGCGCAGGCCGCCCGCCAGCCAGCCGGCCGCAAGCAGCACCATAAGCAGCATCAGCTGCACCCGCAGCAGCGGCAGCAGCAGCAACGGCGCATACTGCCGCGCCATAAGCAGCAGCAGCGCGCCAGCCGGCAGCAGCAACAGCAGCACATCGATAAGCGGCAGCGCCGCGCCAAGACCTGCCATCGCCGCAGCCGCCCACAAGAGCAGCGGCAGGCGCAGATCGGCCAGCGGCAACAGCAGCAGCAAAGCACCCCAGCCCAGCCACAGCAGCAGAGCAAGCATCTTCTTCATGCGGCACACCTCACACAGTTGCGGTTGCCGCAGTATATGTGTACTTAGCTGCGATTATGCCTCGGCAGCGGCAGAGTCGGCTTCTTTGGCCATCGCCTCGGCCTCCTCGCGGCCCTCCAGCAGGAAGGCGTCTGCCAGCTCCCACAGCTGCTCCGCGCCCTCTTTGGTAATGGCGGAAAAGACCATCAGCTCGCTCTTAGGCACGCCAAGGGTCTGGCTGATCAGCTTCAGCTGACCGGCGCGCTGATTCTTGCTCACCTTATCCGCCTTGTTGACGATGGTCAGCATACGGTAGCCGGCGTTTTTCAGCGTATTGTGCAGGGTGATATCCTGCGCCGAGGGCGCGTGGCGGATATCCACCAGCTGCCAGCAGTATTTTTCCGCACCGGGATCGGTGAGGAAGCTGTCGATCATATCCAGCCAGCGGTCGCGCTCGCTGTGCGATACCTTGGCATAGCCGTAGCCGGGCAGATCGACGAAATACATCTGCTGCGGCTGACCGGCCAGCTCGCCGCGCACGCGGTAGAAGTT
>JAFXLH010000097.1 GCA_017531315.1 Bacillota bacterium | reverse complement strand
TGCTGCCTCTTCGCTGTTTATGGCGCTGTGCGTTTCGCTGACGGCCGGTGCTTTTCTGCCTCTGATCAACGGCGGCGTCAAGCTGGTCGGCATTCTCTTCTGCATCGCCGCCTGGATGATCTTCACCGCTGCCAACAAGCCCGCGCCGATGCCCATCGGCGGCTTCCGCGTGGCCTGCGCCGCTGTGAAGGTGTTGCGCATCTTCAGCTGGATCACCATCGTGGCGCTGATCGTCGCCGGCATCGCCTGCCTGATCGGCCTTTCCATGGCCGATATCAACTGGCTGATGAGCCAGCTGGAATTTGAAGATACCGCGCTGCAGCAGTGGGTATTCGAAAATATCGACATGATGGGCGGCTTTATGGCGGCCTTCTTCATCGGCGTCTTCTTCGTTTCCGCAGCGGTGATACTGCTGTTCAACCTGACCTTCTTCAAGCAGCTGCAGATCATGTTCCGCTCTTTCTACAACAGCGTGGAAAGCGGCGTGCTGCGTCTGGAAAAGGTTTCTGCCTGCTATAAATGGCTGTTTGTCATCGGCGTGATGGATGTCATTTCCGCCTTCAATACCGTTACCAGCATCGGCGTGATCAGCGCTCTTGCCATGGCGGTATCCTATATCCTGCTGGCCATGTGGCTGAACAAAAACTTCCTGCAGCAGTAAACGCGAGCAAAGGAGCAAACCATGCAGATAAGCTTTTGGGGGCAGACGCTGCCGCAGCTGCAGCAGTTTTTTGCCGCCCGCGGGGAGAACCCCGCCAAAGCAGCATTGGTATATGAAAGTATTTATCGCCGGGGGCAGCGTGATTTCGCTGCCCTTATTTGGCTTAAAGAGCCGCTGCGCCGGGCGCTGGATGAACACTTCTCGCTGGCGCTGCCGCAGGTCATTGCCCGCGTCGATGATGGTGAGAGCAGCAAATTCCTGCTGCGTCTGGCCGACGGACACGCGGTAGAAGCGGTGCTGATGCGCCGCCGCTACGGCATCTTCCTCTGCCTGTCCACGCAGGTGGGCTGCAATATGGCCTGCGCCTTCTGCGAGAGCGGCCGCCAGAAGAAACAGCGCGACCTGACGGCGGCAGAGATGCTGGCGCAGGTGCTGGCGGTAGAAGAGGCGAGCGGTGAAAAAGTCACCAATCTGGTACTGATGGGCATCGGCGAGCCGTTTGATAACTACGCCAATACCTGCGATTTCCTTGATATCATCACCGCACCGGAGGGGCTAAATCTGGGCCCGCGCCACATCACCGTATCCACCTGCGGCCTGCCGCAGCAGATACGCGCCTTCGCCCGCCGCCCCCGTCCCACCAATCTGGCCATCAGCCTGCATGCGCCCAATGATGCGCTGCGGCAGCAGCTGATGCCGATCGGCCGCGCCTACCCGCTGGCGCAGCTGCTGGAGGCGCTGCACGAATATGCGGATAGCACCGGGCAGAAGCTGCTCATCGAATATGTGATGCTGCAAGAGGTGAACGATGGCGCGGAGCAGGCGCTGGAGCTGGCACAGCTGCTGCGCGGCCTGCCCTGCACCGTCAATCTCATTCCCTATAACGAGACCGCGCATCTGCAGTTCAGCCGCAGCTCCAAAGAGCGCACTATGCACTTCTACGATCTGCTGAAGCAGCAGGGGATGAGCGTCACCCTGCGAAAAGAGCTGGGCGCGGAAGCCAAAGCCGCCTGCGGCCAGCTGCGCGCAGAGATACTGTCGCAGCCGCCGGAACAGAGCTGATTCGACACATTTTCTCAGTATAAGTCAGAATATTTTAGGTATATTACCTCATTCATTCACGCAGAATTCAATCAACGGCAGTAAATTGAGGGAAGATTTTTGCTTTGAAGAATGAGGAGATACTTATGACCGTCTATATTTCTACGGAAAGCAGCTGCGATCTGTCGCCGCAGCTGCTGCAGAAGCATCATATTAAAACCTTGCCGTTCTGTGTTAATATTGGCGATGAGCTGTTTCGCGATGGGGTGGATATTGATGCAGCGGAGCTGTTCCGCCGTACCGAACAGCAAAAGCTGCCCGTTCGTACTGCCGCCATCAATGAATATGAATATCTGCAGCATTTCAGCAGCTACCCTGCCGATGCCGAGGTGATACATATCAGTCTGGGCAGCGGCTTTTCTTCTTCCTGCGAGAATGCCCGCCGCGCCGCAGCTGCCTGCGAGGGGGCCGGCATTACGGTGATCGATTCGCAGAATCTTTCTTCCGGGCAGGGGATGCTGGTGCTGATCGCGGCAGAGCTGGCGGAAACCGGCAAAAGCGCTGCAGAGATAGCGGCTGCGCTGGAAGAGCTGGTGCCGAAGGTAGAGGTATCTTTCATTCTGGATACGCTGGAATACCTGCGCCGCGGCGGCCGTTGTTCCTCTTTGGCGGCGCTGGGCGCCAATATATTGAGCATTCACCCTACTATCGCTGTGGTCAATAACAGTATGCAGGTAGGCAGAAAATACCGCGGCAGTCTCAAGCGCTGCATCGGTCAGTATACGCAGGCGGTGCTGCAGAATGCCGCCGCTTATGATGACGGGCATCTCTTTATCACCACCTCCGGCTGGGATGAGGCGGATATCGCCGCCGTGCGGCAGGCGCTTGCCGCAGCCGGCTTTGACGCCGTGGCGGTCACGGATGCCGGCTGTACCGTATGCGCCCACTGCGGCCCGCTTTGCGGCGGCATCATCACGCTGCGGAAATAGCGATCATATATCATAGCAATCATATTATATAGGTAAAATCTTACAGACCGGCCTGACCGGTCTTTTTTATTGCCGTGCGCCTATGGCGGTGTTATAATATAACTATGCTTAAGCCGAAAGAGGTAGATACTATGCCTATGGATAAAGAACCGATCAATATTATGCTGCTGGGCCACAAGGGCCACGGCAAAGCGGCCCTTTCTGCTGCGCTGGCTACCATGGCCGGCGGGGAAGCGGTGCCGAAGGGCGATATCCCGCGCCGCTATGCCGGCTACAACGGCCGCGACTATGCGCTGCTGTGCCTCGGCGATCACGAATCGGCGCTGCGTCTGCTTCTGGCCGGTCAGGAGCAGGTGGATGCGGTGGTGGCGGTGGTCGCTGCCAATGAGCGCGTCACGCCGCAAACCGAGCAGCAGCTGCTGGCCGCACATCGCAGCGGCATCCCGCTGGTGGGCGTCTATATCAGCAAGCTGGATCTGGATGAAGACGGTGAGGGCGCGGATATGATCGAGCGCCGCCTGCGTTACTTCTTCGACGAATCGTATATCCCGCGCAATACTCCGGTGCTGCGCGGCTCGGTCCTGGCCGATGATGACGGCTATGATGAAAGCATCGGGCAGCTGTGGCAGCTGCTGGCCGCCGTGCCCGCCCCGCCTGCCGAAGAGGATCAGCCCTTCCTGATGATGGTGGATACCGTCACTACCAGCGGCCCGCTGGCGATGCAGGGGCTGGTGCTGCAGGGGCAGGCTTATACCGGCGATACGCTGGAGGCGCTGATGCCCGCACGCATCCCGCACACCTTTATCGTCAGCGGCCTGCAGATCGATGGCTGCGAAGAAGAGCTTGTCTGCAGCGGCATGCGCGCTACGCTGCTGCCGGATCGCGGTACTCACTTCGATTATATCCCCGGCCAGATGCTGGCCACGCCCAAATCGCTGACGCTGCAGCGCCGCGTGGCTGCGTATATCTTTCTGGAGCAGGAATCGCAGGGAATAGTAGAGCAGGGGAAACTGCAGCTGTGCCTGGCGCTGAATCTGGTGCTGGGTATGCCCTTTGCGGCGGATATTGTGCAGTACAAGGCGCTGGGCAGCGGAGCCTTGTGCATCGAGGCGGAGCTGCTGCTGCCGGTGAGCCAGCCGCTGCGTTACGGCAGCCGCTTCGTGGTATGGCAGGACGGTCGCCCGGCCGGCTTCGGCGTCTGCTTTGATTTTGCGGATTAGCATATATTTTGCATCTTTATAAATATGCTCTATTTTCGGCAAGCCGGCCTTATTTGCGCCGGCTTGCTGTTTTTTGTTTGCATATATTTAATAATTCTTGAAATCTTCAAGTCAAATTGTGTGAAAGCTTTGTTATTTGCGCCTTTGATGCGTGCAAAAGTTAATATTTTTGTCAAAAAGCTGGATTTTTTCACAAAAAGACCTTGCCAAACCGCAATATGTGGTATACAATATAAATCAATATTGCGGGTGGGAACGGCATGGGTCGGTGGACTATGCTGAACTCCTTCCGCTTCCGCCGCGATAGTAAAACAAAAAAGTAGAATTGAAAGGATGGACACTTCAATGAAAAAGACTCTCGCTTTAGTATTGATGCTGTGCCTCTGCCTCGTTTGCTTTGCTGCCTGCGGCGGTGAAAAGGATGAAGCTCAGGGCAACCCCAAAGTTGTTATCGGCGTATTCGAACCCGCTTCCGGCGATAACGGTGCCGGCGGCAAACAGGAAACCCTCGGTATCCAGTTTGGTAAAGACACCATTCCCACCGTTGAAGTAGGTGGCGTAACCTATGACGTAGAACTGCTGATCGTTGACAACGAATCTTCCAACGATAAGGCTCCCACCGCTGCCAACGCTCTGATCAGCGGCGGCGCTTCCGTCATCCTCGGTTCCTACGGCTCCGGCGTATCCATCGCCGCTGGTGATATCTTCGCCACTGCCGGTGTTCCGGCTATCGGCGTAACCTGCACCAACCCGCAGGTAACCCTGGGCACCCCAGCTACTTCCGCATCTGCTTCCTCGATCCCTTCCAGGGCGAAGTTCTGGCCAACTATGCTTACAACACCATGGGCGTAACCAATGCTTACTGCCTGGCTAAGCTCGGCGATGACTACTCCGGCGGTCTGGTAAACTACTTCGTTCAGGCTTTCGAAAACCTGGGCGGCACCGTTACCAGCGAAACTTTCCCGGATGGCAACTCCGACTTCACCGCTTATCTGACCCGTGCTAAGAATGCCGGCGCCGGCGTATTCTTCTCCCCCGTTTCCACCGAAGCTGCTGCTTACATCATCGACCAGGCTGCTGCTATGGGCTTCGATATGCCCATCCTGGCTGGCGATACCTGGGACTCCAACGTTATCACCCAGGCCGCTACCGGCAAAAATGTTGAAATCCTCGTAACCACCTTCTATCAGGAAGGCGGCGCTCCCGAAACCGACGCTGCTATCAAAGCCTGGATCAACGGCGATCCGCTGAACCTGACCAACAACAACGGCGATGACACCGTAGCTGCCGTTACCGTTATGGGTTACGATGCTTACTGCGTAGCTCTGGAAGCCATCAAGGCTGCCGGCTCCGTCAAGCCCGCTGACATCCTCGCTGCTCTGCCCACCGTTACTTATGAAGGCGTTTCCGGCGCCATCGCTTTCGACGAAAACGGCGATGCTATCCGTGACGTAGCCTACATCAAGACCGTCAACACTGAAAACGGCACTTGGGAATTCGTAACCGTTCAGTCTGTTGAAAAATAACTCACCGTTACTGTAAGTAAGTACTAAAAGGGGCGGGGGCTATCGCTCCCGCCCTTCATCTTTTTTCTTTCCTGTTTCGCCATTGTCTGTAACAATGCGGCGTGGCGGGACAAATTGGAGGTATGGAGTATGGATTTTGTACAGGCTAATCTGCCGTATCTGTTGGCCGGTATTTCCGTAGGCGGTCAGTATGCGCTCATCGCCATCGGTTACACCATGGTTTACGGTATTCTGCGCCTGATCAACTTTGCCCACGGCGATGTCTTCATGGTCGCCGGCTTGCTGATGGTTTATCTGGTCACTGCGGTGCCGCTGGCTGCAGCTATTCCGCTGATGATCCTGTTTACCGTGTTGATCGGCTTCACTATCGAGCGCGTAGCATACAAGCCGCTGCGCAGCGCCCCGCGTATGTCGATCATGATCAGCGCGATCGGTGTATCTTACCTCATCCAGAACCTGGCTTACTATGTAACCGGCGGTCTGGCCAAAACCTATCCTTCCATCCCCTGGGTCAGCGATACTGTAACTATTCTCGGTGCTACCACCCGCCGCGTCACCCTGATCACCCCGGTGCTGACCATCATCCTGGTCATTGCCCTGGTCGCGCTGATCAAGTACACCAAGATCGGTATGGCGATGCGCGCCGTCTCCCGCGACTTTGAGACCAGTCAGCTGATGGGTATCAAGGTCGACAGCGTTATCAGCATCACCTTCATCATCGGTACCGGCCTGGCCGCTGTCGGTTCGTTGCTGTTCTTCTCCAGCTACACCGCAGTAACGCCCGTCGCCGGCGCCATGCCCGGCCTCAAGGCCTTCGTTGCTGCCGTATTCGGCGGCATCGGCTCCATCCCCGGCGCAGTACTTGGCGCCTTCATCATCGGCATCTGTGAAAACATCATCAAAGGTTTGGGCTGGACCACTTTCTCCGATGCCTTCACTTTTGCCCTGCTTATCGTGATTCTTGTCGTCAAGCCCAGTGGTCTCTTTGGTGAGAAGAATACGGATAAGGTGTGATTATTATGGAACAGAATATGCTGCGAAAGAAACGTTCGCTTAAATATACGTATATCGATTGTGCCATCATCATCGGCCTGTTTGTGCTGCTGGCTGTGCTGGAAAACATCATGATGCCCACGCACATCTTCTTCACGGTAGTGAAGAAGGGCGCTATCTACGCGCTGCTCGCCGTCTCCATGAACCTGCTGAACGGCTTCACCGGCCTCTTCTCGCTTGGCCAGGCCGGCTTCATGCTGATCGGTGCCTATACCTACGCTATCTTCACCATTCCGCTGGAAATGCGTGAATCCGTCTATATGTACTACGATGGCGGTATCATCAACTTTACTCTGCCCGTTGTGGTCGCCGTCATCCTCGCCGGCATCATGGCCGCTGCCTTCGCTTTCCTCATCGGCTGGCCGGTACTGCGCCTGAAGAGCGACTATCTGGCCATCGCCACCCTCGGCTTTGCGGAGATCATCCGCGCCATCTTCCAGTGGGATAAGCTGGGCGTCATCACCAATGGCGCCAACCTGCTGCGTCGCTACCCCAAATTCACCAGCGCGCTGGTGCCCTGCGCCGTGGCCGCCCTGTGCATCGCCATCATTCTGCTGCTGATCAATTCGTCCTACGGCCGCGCCTTCAAGGCCATCCGCGATGACGAGATCGCCGCCGAAGCTATGGGTATCAACCTGTTCCGCCATAAGCAGATGTCCTTCATGACCAGCTCCTTCTTCGCCGGTATCGGCGGCGCGCTGCTGGCCATGTTCCAGACCACCGTACAGGCCAATGCCTTCAAATCTGCCATGACCTATGAGATCCTGCTGATCGTGGTTATCGGCGGCATCGGCTCCGTATCCGGCTCGGTACTGGCCTCCTTCCTCTACATCGCCGCCAGCGAATGGTGGCTGCGCTTCCTCGATAGCCCCATGGTACTGGATAACGGCTTCCAGGTACCGCTGCTGCGCGTCGGCTTCCGCAAGGTAGTCTTCTCCGTAGTCATCATGATCATCGTACTCTTCTACAGCCGTGGTCTGATGGGCGACAAGGAACTGCGTACCGAAAATGTGGTCAACGGCTTCCGCAAGAGTAAGAAGAAGCTGCGCGAGTGGATCTCCGATCGCCGCAAGAAAAACAGGGAGGTGGCAGAATGAGCGACACTATTTTGCGCATGGATAATGTTACCATGCAGTTCGGCGGCGTTGTTGCCGTCAATGACCTCTCTTTGCAGGTAAACCGCGGCGAGATCGTGGCGCTGATCGGCCCCAACGGCGCCGGTAAGACCACCGCCTTCAACTGTATCACCGGCGTTTATGAGCCCACCAACGGCATGATCAGCTTCAATGGTCAGCCGATGCTGCGCAACCATCCCGCCGGCAAGATGAAGAAGTTCTATGCCGGCGCTCATGCCGATAAGTTCACCAAGGCCTATGTGCCGCAGGATGAAGAAGCTCTGGCTGCCATCGCCGCCGCCCGCGAAGCCGGTGATGAGCTGACCGCTGCCAACCTGCAGGCTGCCTATGATGACGCCGCAGAGCAGCGCAAAGAGCAGGCTCTGCTGCTCGACCCCCATGCTTTCAGCGATAAGGTGATCGCGCCCACCCCGGATAAGATCACCAAGCTGGGCATTGCCCGTACTTTCCAGAATATCCGCCTCTTCAAATCGCAGACGGTATTCGATAATGTACTTATTGCCAAGCATATGCGCGCCAAGCAGAACATCTTCACTGCCACCTTCCGCCTTTCCTACAAAGAGGAAAAGCGTATGCGTGAAGAGACCGAGGCGCTGCTGGAAGAACAGAACCTCATCCACCTGCGTAATGAGCTGGCCACCAGCCTGCCCTACGGCCTGCAGCGCCGTCTGGAGATCGCCCGCGCGCTGGCTACCGACCCGCAGCTGCTGCTGCTGGATGAACCGGCCGCCGGTATGAACCCGCAGGAAACTCTGGAACTGACCGAATTCATCGGCCAGATCCGCAAAAAGTACAATCTCTCCATTTTCATGATCGAGCACCATATGGACCTGGTCATGGAAATTTCCGACCGCATCTATGTACTGGATTTCGGCCGCCTCATCGCCAGCGGCACGCCGGATGTAGTACAGAACGATCAGCGCGTCATTGACGCCTACTTGGGGGTGAGCGACGATGTTGAAGATTAAAAACCTGCAGGTAAACTACGGCGGCATCGAAGCCGTCCGCAATATCAGCCTGGAAGTACCGGAAAAGTCCATCGTCACCCTGATCGGTGCCAACGGCGCCGGTAAATCCACCACTCTGCGCTCCGTATCCGGCCTGGTACGCCCCACCGCCGGCGAGATCACCTTCCTCGGCGAAAGCCTCACCGGCCTGCCCACCACGGAGATCGTCAAGCGCGGCGTCACTCTGGTACCGGAAGGCCGCCGCATTTTCCCCGATATGACGGTAGAAGAGAACCTGAAGATCGGCGCCTACCTGCGTAATGACAGCCTCACCGAAGATATGAACTGGGTCTACGACCTGTTCCCCCGCCTCAAAGAGCGCAGCTGGCAGCTGGGCGGCACGCTTTCCGGCGGCGAGCAGCAGATGCTGGCTGTTGGCCGCGCGCTGATGAGCCGTCCCAAGCTGCTGATGATGGACGAACCGTCCCTCGGCCTCGCGCCGCTGATCGTCCGCGGCATCTTCGATATCATCCGCGAGATCAACAAGCAGGGCGTGACCATCCTGCTCATCGAGCAGAACGCCAATATGGCGCTGCAGACGGCCGATATCGCCTATGTTATGGAAACCGGCCGCATCACCCGCAAGGGCAGCGGTAAAGAGCTGCTGGCGGATGAAAGCATCCGTGAAGCCTACCTCGGCAAAAAGAAAAGCTGAAACAAAACTTAAAAGGGAAGGCCTACCGTTTTCCGGTGGACCTTCCCTTTTTTGTGCTTTATCGGGGCTGATTTTAGCTTTCTACGGCACTCTGCTCGGGCAGCTGTGCCTCGTCGCTGATGATATTCTGCATCCAGTCGCCGCGGTTTACCAGATATACGCCCAGTACGCACTTGATGATATCCACCAGCTGAATGACCAGATACAGCGGCACGATAGGCATAGTGGTGAAGCGGGAGAGGACAAAGGCGGTGGGGATGGCAATGCTCCAGACGAAGCCGCTGTCGAAGGCAAAGGTGATCAGCGTTTTGCCGCCGCTGCGCAGGGTGAAGTAGGTGGCGTGGGTAAGCCCGTGGATCGGCATCGCCAGCGCTACTACCAGCAGCAGCTGAGTGGCCAGCTGACGCACCTCAGCGGTGGTATTGTAGAGCAGCGGGAAATAGGGCGAGCAGACGGCCAGCAGCGTGCCCATGACAAAAGTACTGGCGGTGGAAAAGAAGATCAGCTTGGTATCGTAGTCGCGTGCCTTTTCCATATCGCCCGCGCCCAGCTGATTGCCGACGATGATACCGATAGAGCTGCCCAGCGCGCCGAAGCTGATGCTGAACAGGTTGAACAGCGTCTGGGAAATATTCATCGCCGCTACTACATCAAGGCCGCGCAGCGAATAGCACTGCATCAGCGTGGTCATACCGAGCGACCACAGCAGCTCGTTGAGCATCAGCGGCGCACCCTTCAGGGTGATCTGGCGGGTCAGCGCGCGCGGGATGCGCATAGTGCGGTAGACGCCGCGGAACAGCTTGGCGGTGACGCTGCGCAGATGCGTCCAGCAGGTGATGATCGCCAGCTCGACGAAGCGGGAGATGACGGTGGCGATGGCCGCGCCGTTCACGCCTAAGCGCGGCGCGCCCCAGTTGCCGAAGATCAGCACATAGTTGAGCACCAGGTTGGTGCAGACGGCCACCAGACCGGCTACCATCGGCATGATCGCCTTGCCGCTTTCGCGCAGGGTGCTGGCATAGCATTGCGCCAGCGTGTAGGGCACCAGGCCGATCATCATCAGGTAGAGATACTCCTGTGCGTAGCCGAGCGTGGCGGCGATATCGGCAGCGCTGGTGCCATTGGTATCGTGCAAAAACAGCATCAGCATCTCTTCGCTGAAGAGCAAAAACAGCGAGCCACAGGAGATGAGGGCAAAGGCGCCGATATAGAGCTTGTAGCGGAAGGCATGGCGCAATCCCTCATAATCGCCGCTGCCGTAAAACTGTGCGCCGAAAATGCCGGCGCCGGAAATACCGCCAAAGATGGCCAGGTTGAAAACGAAGATAAGCTGGTTGGCGATGGCCACGCCGGACATCTGCAGCGTGCCCACCTGACCGACCATGATATTATCCAGCAGGTTCACCAGCTGCGTGATGCCGTTTTGGATCATCATCGGCAGGGCGATGGATAATACCAGCATATAGAATTTTTTATCGCCGATAAAACGGCTGCGGAAGCTCATAATTATCCTTTCTCCAAATAGGGTAAGGATCTGCGGTTTTATTTAGCCTGCCGGATGGAAAGGCTGATGCGCTGTTTCTTTTCATCCACTTCCAGCACCTTTGCCTTGACGATATCGCCAACGGAAAGAGCTTCGGATGGATGCTTCAAAAACTTATCGCAGATCTGAGAAATGTGTACCAAACCGTCCTGATGCACGCCGATATCGACAAATGCGCCGAAATCGACTACATTGCGTACCGTGCCGTTCAATATCATGCCCGGCTTCAGGTCGGAAATTTCCATTACTTCGGTGGAAAGCAGCGGCGGCGGCAGCTCTTCGCGCGGGTCACGGCCCGGCTTTTGCAGCTCGCCGATGATATCGCGCAGGGTGGGCAGACCCACGGAGCAGGCGTCCGCCACCTGCATCTCGCCCATTTCTGCCACGCGCTTATCCAAATCGCCTAAGCTGCCTGCTGCCGCATCGGCCAGCGTATAGCCGCACAGATGCAGCAGACGCTCGGCGGCTGCGTAGCTCTCCGGATGTACGCCGGTGCGGTCCAGCACTGCCTCGGCCTCGGGCACGCGCAGGAAGCCGGCACACTGCTGATAAGCCTTCGGCCCCAGCTTGGGCACTTTCAGCAGCTGTGCGCGGGAGCGGAAAGCGCCGTTATCCTCGCGGTAGGTGACGATGTTCTTGGCGGTGGCGCTGTTCAGGCCGGAAACATGGGCCAGCAGCGCCGGGGAAGCGGTGTTCAGGTCTACGCCGACCGCGTTTACGCAGTCTTCCACCACGCCGTCCAGCGCGGCAGAAAGCTGATTCTGCGGCATATCATGCTGATACTGGCCCACGCCGATAGCACGCGGGTCGATCTTGACCAGCTCTGCCAGCGGATCCTGCATACGGCGGGCGATGGAGACAGCAGAGCGCAGCGATACGTCAAATTCCGGGAATTCCTCGGCGCCGAGGGCAGAGGCGGAATAGACGGAAGCGCCGGCTTCGTTGACGATCATATAGCTGAGCTTTTCGCCGCTGGTCTTGGCCATATCGGCGATGAGGCCGGCGATGAATTTTTCCGATTCGCGGCTGGCGGTGCCGTTGCCGATGGCGATATGCTCGATCTTATAGCGGCGGATCAGCTTCTTCAGGATAGCTTCCGCCTCGGCGATGCGGTTATGCGGCGGGGTAGGGTAGACCACATCGGTAGCCAGCACCTTGCCCGTGCCGTCCACCACGGCGATCTTGCAGCCGGTGCGGTAGGCGGGGTCGAAGCCCAGCGTCACATGGCCCTTGACCGGCGGCTGCATCAGCAGCGGCTTCAGGTTGAGGGCGAAGGTATGGATAGCGCCGTCGCTGGCGGTATCGGTGAGCAGATTACGCATTTCGCGCTCCAGAGAGGGGGCGATCAGGCGCTGATAGCCGTCGGCGGCGGCTTCTCGCACCAGAGCGGTGGCGCTGCTGCCTTCCTTGACCACGGCGGCTTCGATGATAGCGGTAACATCCGCCTCTTCGATCTCCACGGCAACCTTGAGGAAGCCTTCGCGCTCGCCGCGGTTGATGGCGAGGATCTGGTGGCCGTTCACCTTTGGCAGCACCTGGCGGAAATCGTAGTAGAGGCTGTAGACGGAGTCTTCTTCCGTGGCGGCGCCGGCGATGAGCAGAGCTTTCTTCTGCATCAGCTCGCGTAAGGCCTGGCGGATATCGGCGCTGTCGGATACCATTTCGGCAATGATGTCCTTAGCACCCTGCAGGGCGGCGGCCACATCCGGCACGCCCAGCTCCTCGCTTACATAGGCGGCGGCCAGTTCTTCCGGCAGCGGCAGGTCGCGGCGCTGCTCGAAGAGCGCCAGTGCCAGCGGCTCCAGGCCTTTTTCCTTGGCGATGGTGGCGCGGGTGCGGCGCTTCGGCTTATAGGGGCGGTACAGGTCTTCCAGCTCGGCCAGCGTGGCGGCGTCTTCCAGCTTGGCTTTCAGCTCTTCGGTCAGCTTGCCCTGCTCTTCGATGGATTTGGTGATGCTGCTGCGGCGCTCGGCCAGATTACGCAGGTAGATCAGGCGTTCTTCCAGCGTGCGCAGCGCGGTATCGTCCATAGTGCCGTGCATTTCCTTGCGGTAGCGGGCGATGAAGGGGATGGTATTGCCCTCATCGAGCAGGGAAATGACGTTTTCAATATGCTTCAAGGGGCGGCCCAGTTCCTTGGCCAAGATCTGCGGGATTCTTTCCATATTATCTCCTTTATTATCAGGCGGCAATGCCGCGCTTGTGGCAAATTCTTCCACTTATCATTATAGCAAATGTTGCCTAATGCGGCAACTATATGCTATGCATTTTGCGGTCGATATGATATAATATCTGCAAACAAAAATCAGCTGATACAGGAGGGCTTATGATCAGATTTGAATGCGATTACAGCGAAGGTGCGCATCCGGAAGTGCTGCGTCGCCTGCAGGAAACCAACTTGGAACAGACCCCCGGCTACGGTGAAGACTGCCACTGCGCCAATGCGGCGGCAATGATCAAAAAGCTGTGCGGCCGTGAAGATATTGCCGTGCACTTCCTGGTCGGCGGCACCCAGACCAATACCACCGTCATCAAGGCGGCGCTGCGTCCGCATCAGGGCGTCATTTGCCCGGTCAGCGGCCACATCAATATACACGAAAGCGGCGCTATCGAATCCACCGGCCACAAGGTGCTGGCTCTGCCCAGCCACGACGGCAAAATCACCGCCGAGCAGATCAAGCGCGCCTGGCGCGAACACTGGGAAGATGCCACCCACGAGCATATGGTGCAGCCGGGCATGGTCTACATCTCCAATTCTACGGAAAGCGGCCTCATTTACACCCTGAGCGAGCTGACCGCCATCAGCGAAGTCTGCCATGAATGCGGCCTGCTGCTCTATGTGGACGGCGCGCGCCTCGGCTATGCCATGGCCGCCCCGGGCAACGATATCACCTTTGCCGATATGGCCCGCCTCACCGACGCCTTCTACATCGGCGGCACCAAGCAGGGGGCGCTGTTTGGCGAAGCGCTGGTCATCAGCAACCCTGCGCTGAACAAGGACTTCCGCTACCTGATCAAACAGCAGGGCGGCATGCTGGCGAAGGGCCGTCTGCTGGGTATCCAGTTCGAGGCGCTGCTGGAAAATGACCTCTACGGCCAGCTCTCGCGCAAGGCGGTCGGTCAGGCGCTGCGCATCATGGCCGCCTTTGCCGGCAAGGGCTATCCGCAGCTGTTCAAATCCTACACCAATCAGCAGTTCCCCATCCTGCCGGATGAAAAGATGAAGAAGCTGGCGGAAAAATACGCCTTCTCTTACTGGCAGCGTGTGGACGAAAACCATTCCGCCGTGCGCTTCTGCACCGGCTGGGCCACTACCGAAGAGCAGGTCAGCCAGCTGATCGCGGATATTGAAGCTCTTTAAGGAGGACGCGCTATGAAATACGGTATTATCGGCTTCGGCCACTTAGGCCGCGCCATGGGCCGCGGTATGATCGATAAGCTCGGCATCGACCCCAAGGATATTCTCGTCGCTGTCAAATCTGCCGAAAGCCGCGCCAAAGCGGAAAACGAATACGGCGTCACCGTCTGCGCCGATTATGCAGAGGTGCTGGAACAGGCCGACATCATCTTCTGGGTGCTGCGTAAAAAAGTCTTCCTCGAGCTGGGCGATCTTTCGGCCAATCCCCATGTGCAGAATAAGCCGCAGGTCAGCTTCATGGCCGGCATCAGCATCGCCGAAACGCAGAGCGTGCTCGGCCCGGTGCATATCACCCGCGCCATCCCCAATCTGGCGATGCGTAACTGCGAATCCGTCACCGGCTACACCGCCTGCAACAGCGCCGAGGTAGAAGCGCTGTTCCACCAGCTCGGCTATGCCTTCTGCGTGCCGGAAGAGGATATCGAGAAGGTCTCCGCCTTTGCCAGCTGCGGCATCGGCTTTGCCGCTTTGGTGATGGATGCCTTTGTGGAAGCCGCCATCGGCATGGGCTTTGAGGCAGAGGTAGCCAATAAGGTGGTGGAAGAGCTGTTCATCAGCACCGCCCATATCGGCGATTATGCCGCTACCGCCAAGGCCGTGGCTACCCCCGGCGGCGCTACCGAACAGGGCATCAACCGCCTCAACGAAGCGGAGCTGCACCGCGTAGTGGCAGAAGCCATGCAGCGCAGCTACACCAAGCTGCTCAATTTCTAAGTAAATCTAACGGAGGTGAAGAGCATGCCGCAGGGCAAATACCCGCACAAGCGTACCTGCCTGATGCGGCAGCTGCTTCGCACCGTGCTGCTCATCGCGCTGTGCGTCGTCTATCTTTGCGACCGCAGCGCGCTTGATTTTGCTGCGGGTCTGGCCGGCCGGCCGTGGCTGATCGCTCTGTGGCTGTGGCTGATGGCGGATATCGTCAGCCGTATGCTGCCGCTGCCCTGGCATCCCATCGGCATGACCAAGTGGCGCGGCAGCCGCTACATCCCGCGCACGCCGCAGCCGGATGCCGCTGCGCTGCAGGCGGAAAAGCGCCGGCTGAACCGCCAGCTGCTGCCTACGCTCATCGTCTATGCCATCGCCAACAGCTGGTACTGGCTGCCCTGCGCCGCCTATGCGCTCACCGGCCGCCCCGCCTTCATCGGCAGCCTCGGCGCGCCGGAGCTGCTGCTGATCACCGCGCTCTACTACTTCGGCGATACGGTGTTCATCCTCATCTTCTGCCCCTTCCGCGATATCGCGCTGAACAACCGCTGCTGCACCGCCTGCCGCATCTACAATTACGACGCCATCATGACCGTGACGCCGCTGCTGCTGATGCCGTGCACGCTCTTTTCCGCGCCGCTGATCGCGCTCTCGCTGCTGTATGCCATCATCTGGGAAGTGAGCCTGCAGCGCCACCCGGAACGCTTTTCGCTGCGCTTCAATGCCGCGCTTGCCTGCGGCAGCTGCGGCTGCGACCATTGCCCCACCAAGCGCCCCTTCTGGCCGCTAAGTAAACTACGTAAAAAAGCCACCTCGTAAAAGGTGGCTTTCTTATTATACAGATTCAGTTCAGCGGAGCATCTTCTGCGGCGGCAGCTTCTGCTTTGCGCTTTTCGATGGCAGCCTTCAGTTCCTTGGCGGGGAAGATGTAGCCGCCATTGCAGTATTCGCAGATGACTTCGGTATCCAGACCCTTGTCTATCCATTCCTGCAGATCGCCTTCATTGAGTCCGGCGATAGTTTCCAGCATGCGGTCATGGCTGCAATCGCACTTGAACTGGCAGGGCACCTGATCCATAAAGGTGAGACCCATATCGCCCAGCAGCTGTTCCAGAATGCCTTCCGGGGTCAGCCCGGCATCCAGCATACGGCTGATCGAATCGATGCCGTTGATGCGCTCTTCCAGCGCGGCGATGGTCTCATCGCTGACGCCCGGCATCAGCTGAATGATGAAGCCGCCGGCTGCCTTGACGGTGTTGTTTTTGTTCATCAGCACGCCCAATGCCACAGCAGACGGGGTCTGCTCGGAAGTGGCGAAGTAGTAAGTGAGGTCTTCGGCGATCTCGCTGGTGATGAGGATGCAGGTACCGGTGAAGGGCTCGCCCATGCCGATATCGCGGGTCACGGAGAGGGTGCCGATGCCCAGCGCGCCGGCTACATCCAGCTTGCCCTTATCGGTGGCAGGCAGCATCACATCCGGCACGAAGGTGTAGCCTTTGACATTGGCCTTGTTGTCGGCGCAGACCACCAGACCGCGCATCGGGCCATTGCCGTTGATGCGGATGGTCAGGCGTTCGTCGTCAGATTTGAGCATGCTGCCCATCATCGCGGCGGCAGTCAGGCTGCGGCCCAGCGCGGCGGTGGCCACCGGGCTGGTATTGTGGCGCCAGCGGGCCAGTTCGGTCAGCAGGCGGGTAGTGGCGGCATAAGCGCGGATCTGGCCATCGGCCGCCATAGCTTTTACTATATAGTCACCCATAAGCGGATTCCTCCTTGATCAGTTCATACAACAATACAGTATAGCATATCCGCCAGAAATTTTGAAGAGCTGCGCCGCAAAAGTAGCGCAGTTTTTGCAAAATTTTCTTGAATAGCCTCTTGCATAATGCATAATTTGGCAGTAGAATAGCAGAAGCGACTTTTTTCGGAGGGCATTTTTCAAGTGAAAGCCTGGCTCAAAAATAATACCGTTCTCGCGGTGGCTGCGCTGCTGGCCGCCGCTTCTGTTTGCCTCACGCCGCCCAGTGCCGCCTACCTCGGTTACGTAGATTGGCATGTGCTGGCACTGCTGTTTTGCCTGATGGCGGTGGTCGTAGGCCTGCGCCGCAGCGGCGGGCTCGATCATCTTTCCCGCTATCTGCTTAGCAAAGTAAAATCTACCCGCGCGCTGGTGCTGGTACTGATGCTCTTAAGCTTCTTTTCCGCCCAGCTGCTCACCAATGACGTGGCTCTGCTCACCTTCGTGCCGCTGGCGGTGGCAATGATCGACGGCAAAAAGCAGCCCGGCCTGCTGATCGACGTGATCGTGTTGCAGACCATGGCCGCAAATTTGGGCAGTATGATCACTCCCGTGGGCAACCCGCAGAACCTGTTCCTCTTTTCCTATTACGGCATGGGCATCGGCGACTTCCTGCGTCTGACGCTGCCGATCGGCCTGCTCTGCCTCGGCTTCCTGCTGGCCATCATCTTCATCCACCCCTGGCCGCAGCTGCAGCTGCAGTCGCAGCAGGACGCCCCGGCCACCCCGCTGGACCGCCACTCGCTCATCGCCTATCTGGCGCTGTTTGCGCTGTGCCTGCTGGCGGTAGTCAAGCTGATCCCGTGGCAGCTGATGCTGGCGGCGGTGCTGCTGTCGCTGCTTATCTTCGACCGCCGCGTGCTGAAGGAAGTGGACTACGCGCTGCTGCTCACTTTCCTTTGCTTCTTCATCTTCGTGGGCAATGTCGCCGCCTGGCCGGCCGCCCACCACTTCATCGCCACTATCCTGCAGGGCCGCGTGCTGCTGGTATCCGCGCTGCTCAGCCAGCTGATCAGCAATGTCCCTGCCGCCGTAATGCTGGCCTCCTTCACGCAGGAAAGCACCGCGCTGCTGCTGGGCGTCAATATTGGCGGGCTCGGCACGCTGGTCGCCTCGCTGGCCAGCCTCATCTCCTACCGCCTCTACTGCGGTGAAGCGCAGGCTCAGCCCGGCCGCTACCTGAAAGTGTTTACCGCCTACAATTTCTCCGGCCTGGCGCTGCTGCTGGCGGCCAGCCGCTTCATCTTTGCCTTCTGACCAAACCGAGGTTCTGCGGAACCTCGGTTTTTCTTTGCTTAATCGCACAAATATGCTAAAATAATAAGATAGGAATAACGAATTAGGAGGTTTGGCCCATGCGTTTTTTGCAAGTCGGCGATCTTCATATCGGTAAGAGATTGAATGAAGTTTCCCTGCTGGAAGACCAGCAGTATATTTTGCGGCAGATACTGGATATTGCGGCGGCAGAAGCGGTGGATGCGCTGCTGATCTGCGGCGATGTCTACGATAAAGCCCTGCCTTCCGTAGAAGCGGTGGAGATGCTGGATGATTGCCTCTGCGAAATTGCCGCGCGCGAGCTGCCCTGCTTCATCATCGCCGGCAATCACGATTCGGCGGAGCGACTCTCCTTTGCCTCGCGCCTTGTGGCCGCACGTAATATCCATATCGCCCGCGCCTATCAGGGCAGCGTAGAGAGCTACTGCCTGCAGGACGAGCACGGCCCGGTGCATATCCACCTGCTGCCCTTCATCCGCCCGCTCAATGTGCGCCGCTATTTCGAAGAGTGCGGCAGCAGCTATCAGGAGGCGGTGCAGCTGGCGCTGGCCGCGCATCCGCTGGCTTTGGGTGCGCGCCATGTGCTGATGGCGCATCAATTTGTCACCGCCGCCGGCATGGATACGCAGCGCTGCGACTCCGAGGCAATCTCCGTCGGCGGGCTGGATAATATCGATGCCGGCCTCTTTGCCGCCTTCGACTATGTGGCGCTGGGCCATATCCACACGCCGCAGGCCGTCGGTCGCCCGCAGGTGCGCTATTCCGGCTCGCCGCTGGCCTATTCTTTTTCCGAGGTGGGACAGCAGAAGAGCGTCACCATCATCGAGCTGGGCGAACTGGGCGAGGCCGCGCAGGTACGCACTGTACCGCTCACGCCGCTGCGCCAGATGTATAAGCTGAAAGGCGGCATCGAAGAGCTGACCGCGCCGGAATTTGTTGCCGCGCAGGATACCGAGGGATACTATCAGATCACGCTGACCGATGTTTCTGCCGTGGATGCCCATGCGCGATTGAAGCATTGCTACCCGCGCCTGCTGCAGCTGGATTTCGCCCGCACGCAGGCCGCAGATTTACCGGGCAGCGCCGTGCTGCCGGGGCAGAGCTATGACCCGCTGCAGCTGTTTGGCGAATTCTACCTGCGCCAGAACGGCGCGGAGGCCACGCCGGAGCAGCTGGCACTTATCGAAGAATTACTGGCAGAAGGGGAGGGCGAATAATGAGACCTTTGCATCTGAGCATCAGCGCCTTTGGCCCCTATGCCGCGCAGGTGGAGATTCCGCTGGAAGATTTTGGCTCTTCCGGCCTCTACCTCATCTGCGGCGATACCGGCGCTGGCAAAACCACTATTTTTGATGCCATCAGCTTCGCCCTCTTTGGCGATACCCATGCCGGCAGCGAACGCACCCCGGCGATGCTGCGCAGCAGCTTTGCCGCTCCGGATGCGGAAACTTATGTCAAAATGCGCTTCAGCTACCGCGGCGAAGAGTACGAGGTGGCACGCTGGCCGGAATATGACCGCCCGCTGAAGCGCGGCAACAGCGATAAAACCACCAAGTCGCCCGCCAAAGCCCACCTCATCTGCCCGGATGGCCGCTCCGTGAGCGGTATGCGCGATGTGACCCGCGCCGTGGAAGAGCTGCTGGGCATCGACGCCAGACAATTCGCGCAGATCGTGATGATCGCGCAGGGCGATTTCCAGCGCCTGCTGCGCAATGATAAGGATTGCAGCCGCGAAGTGATCTTCCGCAAGGTTTTTGGCACGCAGAATCTGGAAGCGCTGCGGCAAAAGCTGAAAGTGCGTATGGATAAGCAGGCCGAGGCCAAAAAGCTGGCCGAAGCCGGACAAAAGCAGCTGCTGGCGCAGATAGAAACCGATAATGAGCAGCTGCTGGCTCTGCGCGATAAGGCCGATCTGCTGGATCTGCCGCAGATCATGGAGCTGCTGCAAGAGCAGACCGATGCCGATGCCGTCGCCGGAAGCCGCGCGGCGCAGCAGCTGGCAGAACAGGAGCAAATTCTGGCGGAACTGAACCGCCGTTTGGGCGCAGCCGAAAAGCAGGAACAGCTGCGCCGCGATATCGCTGCCGCCGAAGCACAGCAGCAAGCCGCCGCCGCGCAGCTGCAGCAGCTCGGCGCGCAAAAGGAGCAGCAGGAGCAGCGTTTGCTGCAGCTGGCCGAATTGCAGCAGCGCCTGCAGCAGCTGCGCGCTCTGCCCGCCCGCTACGATGAGCTGGAAGCGGCAGAAAAGCAGCTGGCAGGCTGCCGCCAAAGCGCAGCCGCTGCCGAAAAGCGTCTGCAGCAGCTGCAGCAGGCTTTGGCGCAGGCCGCCGCCATCGAACAGCAGAACGAAGCCGAGCTGGCTACGCTGCAGGACGCAGCTGCTGCGGCGGTAAAAGCGCAGCAGCAGTTGGAGCAGCTGCAGCAGCGCAGCCACGCCGTACAGCAGCTGCAGCAGGAGCTGCGCCGCTACGAGCAGGGCAGGGGAGCTTATCAGCAGCTGCTGGCCGCCTACCGCGAGGCGCAGGCCGCCGCCGATACCGCATCCGCCGCCGCACAGGCACAGGAGCGCGCCTACTTAGCCGCGCAGGCCGGCCTCATTGCTGCCCGTCTGCAGGATGAGCAGCCGTGCCCCGTCTGCGGCTCTACCCATCACCCCCATCCCGCAGCCCTGCCGGATGCGCAGGTGAGCGAAGAGAGCTGGCAGCAGGCGCGCGCCGCTGCGGATAAAGCCCGCGCCGCCGCCGAGACCGCCAGCCGCAGCGCCGGCGAAAAGAAGGCGCAGCTGCAAATGCAGGCAGAAGCGCTGAAGCTGCAGGCGCAGCAGCTGGGCATCAGCTATACGGAAGCGGCGGAACTGCCGCAGTTGATCGGGCAGGCCGCAAAGAACGCTGCTGCGGAAGTGACTGCCACTGCGGATAAGGCCCGTGCCGCCGCGCAGGCGGAGCAGCACCGCGCCACCCTGGTAGAAGCGGTGGCTGCCGGCCGCAGGAAGGCGCAGGAGGCCGCACCGCAGCGGGAAGAACAGCGCCGCCTGCAGGCCGAGGCGCAGACGCAGGGCGCCGCCGCAGAGGGCCGCGTGCAGACCTTGCGCGGTGCGCTGCCCTATGCCGACCGCGCCGCCGCCAAAGCCGCCGAGCAGCAGGCCGC
>JAFXLH010000096.1 GCA_017531315.1 Bacillota bacterium | reverse complement strand
GCTGGCGGTATTCGACAACCTGCATGCCGAAAATCCCAAGCATGGCTTCACCATCAGCATCACCGATGACGTGACCAATACCAGCCTGCCGCGCACCGGCAAGCTGAACCTGCTGCCCGAAGGCACCGTACAGTGCAAGTTCTGGGGTCTCGGCTCCGACGGCACCGTAGGCGCCAACAAGCAGGCCGTCGATATCATCGGCAGCCGCGAAGGTACTTACGCGCAGGCTTATTTCTCCTACGACTCCAAAAAATCCGGCGGCGTCACCGTTTCGCATCTGCGCTTCGGCAAGCAGCCGATCAAGGCTCCCTATCTGATCAACCACGCCGACTTTATCTCCTGCTCCAACCAGGCCTATATCCGCAGCTACGACGTGCTGGAAGGCCTGAAGGACGGCGGCACCTTCCTCTTCAACTGCTCCTGGGGCATCGATGAGCTGGAAGCCCACCTGCCGGCTAAAGTCAAGCGTTACATCGCCGAACACAATATCAACTTCTACGTCATCAACGCGGTAGGCATCGCGCAGGCCCTCGGCCTCGGCAACCGTACCAACATGGTGATGCAGTCCGCCTTCTTCGCGCTTTCCGGCATCATGCCCATCGAAGAAGCCAAGCAGGCTCTCTACGACGCCATCAACAAGCTCTACGGCAAGAAGGGCGCGGATATCGTGGCCATGAACTGCCAGGCCGTTGATAAGGGCGCGGACAGCTTCGTGAAGGTAGAAGTTCCCGCCGCCTGGGCCACCGCCGAAGACGCCCCCGTGGCCTGCAACGGCGACCCCGAATTCGTCAAGAACATCCTGCGTCCGATGGCTGCCCAGCAGGGCGACAAGCTGCCCGTTTCCGCCTTCAAGGATCTGGTGGACGGCTCTTATCCCACCGGCTGCTCCAAGTTTGAAAAGCGCGGCGTATCCGCCTTCGTTCCCCAGTGGGATGTAGATAAGTGCGCCCAGTGCAACCAGTGCGCCGCCGTTTGCGCCCATGCCGCCATCCGCCCGGTACTGCTGGATGAAGCCGAACAGGCTGCTGCGCCGGCAGGCTTCGCCACCAAGAAGGCCACCGGCAAGGATCTGGCCGGCCTGACCTACCGTATGCAGGTATCTGCCGCCGACTGCCTCGGCTGCGAAGCCTGCGTCAAGGTCTGCAAGGTCGATGCGCTGAAGATGGTCCCCGCCGCCGCGGAGATCGAAAAAGAAACTCCCAACTGGGATTATGCCATGACCGTCACCGATAAGAGCGACCGCGTGGCTCCCACCAATATGCGTATGGCGCAGTTCCGCCAGCCGCTGCTCGAGTTCTCGGGCGCCTGCGCCGGCTGCGGCGAAACTCCCTATGCCAAGCTGATCACCCAGCTCTTCGGCTCCCGCATGGTCGTGGCCAATGCCACCGGCTGCTCCTCCATCTGGGGCGCTGCCGCTCCCGCCATGCCCTACTGCAAGAATGCCAAGGGTCAGGGCCCGGCCTGGGCGAACAGCCTTTTCGAAGACAACGCCGAATTCGGCCTCGGCATCCTGCTGGGCGCCAAGGAACAGCGCGAACAGCTGCAGCAGATCGTTGCCGACAAGCTGGCTACCAAGCCGGTGGAAGAACGCAGCGAATTCCTCAATGCGCTGCAGGAATGGCTGGATAATTACGGCAACGGCGATATCACCGCAGCTCTCGCTGAAAAGATCACCGCGATGGCCGAAGAACGTAAGGATCGCTGCGAATTTGCGGCCGAGGTCTATGCCCGCCGCGATCAGCTGGTCAAGAAGTCCTTCTGGTGCTTCGGCGGCGACGGCTGGGCCTACGATATCGGCTTCGGCGGCCTCGATCACGTGCTGGCCAGCGGCGAAGACATCAACGTACTGGTCTTCGATACCGAAGTATATTCCAACACCGGCGGCCAGAGCTCCAAGGCTACTCCTACCGCCGCTATCGCCAAGTTTGCCGCCGGCGGCAAGCGCACCGGCAAGAAGGATCTGGGCCTGATGGCGATGAGCTATGGCACCGTTTATGTGGCGCAGATCGCCATGGGCGCGGATATGAACCAGACCCTGAAGGCGATCCGCGAGGCCGAGGCTTATCCGGGCCCGTCCCTCATCGTTGCCTACAGCACCTGCATCGAGCACGGCATCAAGGGCAGCATGGCCAATGCTATGGATGAAATGAAGAAGGCCGTCCAGTGCGGTTACTGGCAGCTGTTCCGCTACAATCCGGAAGCGGAAACTCCCTTCACCCTCGACTTCGACCCGGATCATGACGGCTACCGCAACTTCATCACCGGTGAACGCCGCTATGCCTACCTGCAGAAGCAGAATCCGGAACTGGCCGATAAGCTGTACGAAAGCAGCGAAAACGTATCCCGCCGCAAGCTGGATACCTACAAGAAGCTGTTCGGCAACAAATAACTCTACCTATTATATATAGGCGCGTATCTGACTTACGTTGGACGCATGGGGCAATACCCCGTGCGGCATGTGGAGCGGAGCCCATAGCGGCTCCGCTCTTTTTGTGTGCCCGGTATCAAAGCCGCGGGAATGGGCATAATATGGTCGTATGGGGCGCGCGGGGGATATGTATAATAGGAAGAGAAGAATAGATTTAGTGCATATGCCCAGCTATATGCCCATATGTGGTCGCGGCTGTGGATGCCTTTCAAAAAGCTGTGCATAACCTGTGGATAGCTGAATTTTGTCGATATTTTCGGTTGACATTGTAAGTACAAGTGTGGTATAGTTGGTCTACACCTCTTCCGAGGGCGCTGAAAACAGCAACCAAAAAGTTTTGAAAATATTTCAAAAAAGGTGTTGACACGAGCCCTTAAGAGTGTTATACTAAGCAAGCGCGCTTGAGAAAAGCGCTTGCGAAAAAGAGCGATCTTTGAGAACTGAACAGCGACAACAAAGCCAAAATAGCAATTTGTCCTTTTTTAATTTCTTTTTTAAGTAAAGAGCCAAAAGGACTCAAAGTAAAAGTCGTCGAACAGACTTCG
>JAFXLH010000095.1 GCA_017531315.1 Bacillota bacterium | reverse complement strand
CTTCCATAGCGGCGCGGATGGCATCCGACATTTCGCGCGCGGAGGCATAGCGGCTGTCGGCGCTCTTACGCATGGCGCGGGTGACTACATAGGAGAGGCCGACGGGTACGGCGGGATTGACGATATGCGGCGCGGGAGCTTCATTCTGCACATGCTGCATGGCTACGCTGATGGCGCTGTCGCCGGAATAGGGCAGCTGGCCGGTCAGCAGCTCGTAGAACAGTACGCCGGCGGAATAGATATCGGATTTTTCCGTTACCTTCTGCCCCTGTACCTGTTCCGGAGATATGTAATGCACCGAGCCCTGAATGCGCTGGGAAGAGCTGTAGGTGATGGTGGCATCGGACATGCCGACGGCGATGCCGAAGTCGGTCACCTTGGCGCGGCCGTCGCTGCTGAGCAGGATATTGTGCGGCTTGATATCGCGGTGGATGATGCCGCGTTCGTGGGCATACTGCAGGCCGTCCAGCACCTGACACATAATGGTGCAGGCGGTGGTGGCATCCAGCGCGCCGACACGGCGGATGCGCTCTTTCACCGATTCGCCTTCCACGAATTCCATCACGATATAGTACATATTTTCTTCGTAGCCGACGTCATAGACGCTGACGATATTGCCGTGAGAGAGGCTGGCTACGGCCTGCGCTTCGCGGCGGAAGCGGCGCACAAAGTCTTCATCGTTGGCGAATTCCTCGCGCAGGATCTTGATGGTGACCATACGGCCAAGCAGCGTATCGAAACCGCGGTAAACGATGGAAGTACCGCCGCTGCCCAGCTTTTCTTTGATTTCGTATCTGTTATTGAACAATTTACCGATCATAATTCTTCTCCTCCGCGTCAATCATGGGCTGCCAAAATCAACGAGATATTATCGTAGCCGCCTCGGTTGAAGGCGATCTCTGCCATAAAGCGCGCTGCCAGTTCGATATTGGCGGAGCGCAAAACCAGCTCCTGTAAATCTATATCGTCCACCATGGCGTAGAGGCCGTCGGTGCACATCAGCAGATAGTCGCCCTTGTGCCAGGTGGTGGTGATCTCATCTACTTTGATAAAGGCTTCCTGCCCCAGCGAGCGGCGGATGATATGCCGCTGCGGATGATTGCGGGCTTCTTCCGGCGTGAGTTTCCCCTGCTCTACCAGCTCCGCCACCAGCGAATGGTCGGTGGTGAGCTGGCGGATGCCCTGCTTATTGATGATATAGGCGCGGCTATCGCCCACATGGGCGATGTGCAGCGTATCGCCGCGGGCGGCGGCAGCGGTCATGGTGGTGCCCATGCCGGCCATCTCGGCGGCCTTGCCCGCTTCGTGCAGCACGCTGTTGGCTTCGTAGAAGGCCTCGCGCAGCACCAGCGCCGCATCCTCTTCATGCGTACGCCAGAACGTTTCTGCGAGGATGCGTACGGCGGTAGCGCTGGCCACTTCTCCGGCCAGATGCCCGCCCAGGCCGTCTGCCACGGCGAACAGCCCTGCTTTCTTATCACAGAAAACGGCGTCTTCGTTCTTTTCTCTTACCGCTCCCACATGGGAGATGTATTCGGCATTCAAAGCGTTTTCCCCCGTTCGTTATACTGACTAACGGCGGCGCAGCTGACCGCAGGCGGCATCGATATCCGTGCCGCGCGATTCGCGTACCTGCGCCGAAACATTATAGGTGGAAAGGATGGCCAAAAACTGCCGCTGTTCTTCGGCGGTGCAGGGCAAAAACTCGCTGCCCTCCACGTAATTGGCCGGGATAATATTAACAAGAATATCGGTACCTGTCAACAAATTGCCCAGCTGATGCGCGGCTTCCACCGTGGCATTGACGCCCTGGAACAGCGCGTATTCGGCGGTGACGCGGCGGCCGGTATGTTCGCGGAAATAATGCACCGCTTCCAGCAGCTCATTTAAGCTGTAATGCGAAGCCTTGGGCATCAGCCGCTTTCTCACTTCCGCATCGGCGCTGTGCAGCGAGATGGCCAGGCCGATCTGCAAGTTCCAATCTGCCAGCTCATAGATGCGCGGCACGATGCCGCAGGTAGATACGGTCATCTTGCGCTGGCCGATGTTCAGCCCCTGCTCATCGTTGATCAGCAGGATGCAGCGCTTCAGGTTATCCATATTCAGCAGCGGCTCGCCCATGCCCATGAAGACGATATTGGTCAGCTGATTGAAGCCGCGCTCGCGTGCTTCCTTATCGGCGATGAGGCACTGGGCGATGATCTCGCCGGCGGTGAGGTTGCGGTACTCTTTGTACTGGCCGGTGGCGCAGAAGGCGCAGCCCATGCCGCAGCCGCTCTGGCTGGATACGCAGACCGTGGCGCGGTCGCGGGCGGTCTCGCGCTCATAGAGCATCAGTACCGTCTCGATCTTGGCGCCGTCGGCAAATTCCAGCAGCCACTTCACCGTAGTGCCGTCTTTGGAGCATTGCTTCTTCAGCACCTGCGGCGCGGCCAGCTGGTATTTTTCCGCCAGCACATCGCGCATCGACTGCGGGATATTGCTCATCTCGGAAAAAGACCAGGCGCCCTTCTGCTGCAGCCATTGGAAGAGCTGCTTGGCGCGGAAGGCCGGCCAGCCCTGCTCTTGGCACAGAGCCTGCAATTCGGCGAGAGTGAAGCTGCGTAATTCGGTTGCGGCGGTGATAGCGGTCATAGTATGCCTTTCGGTTTAAGCTTTTTTGCGTAAGCTGGCGATGTAGAAGCCCTCTACCCCGTCCAGATGCGGCAGCAGCTGACGCGTGCCTTCGGGGCAGATATCGGTAGGCAGCAGTTCCATATCGGGGCGCTCTGCCAGCAGTTTTTCGATATTGTCGCCGTTTTCCTCATGAGCGACGGTGCAGGTGGAATAGACGAGGCGGCCGCCCGGCTTCAGGCAGTCGCAGGCCGCCAGCAGCAGCTGATAGGAAAGCTTGGCCAGAATAGCGATGTCGGTGCGCTTTTTGCGCCAGCGGGCATCGGAGCGGGAGGCCAGCACGCCTAAGCCCGAGCACGGGGCATCCAGCAGCACGCAGTCGGCCTTGCCGGCAAAGCGGGCGGGCAGCGTGGCGGCATCCGCCACCTCGGCAGTGATACAGCCAAGCTGCATACGCTTGGCATTTTCGCGGATCAGCTCCACCTTATGCGGGTGGATATCGAAGGCGTAGATCTGGCCTTCGTCGTTCATCAGCTGCGCCAGATGCGTGGTTTTGCCGCCCGGTGCGGCGCACATATCCAGCACCAGATCGCCGGGCTGCGGGGCAAGCGCGCGGGAAGCCAGCATCGAGGCTTCGCCCTGCACGGTGCAGAGCCCCTCGGCAAATTCCGCCATCTGCTCCGGCGAGCCGCCGCTCACATACAGCGCTTCCGGCGCCAGCTCACCTGCTCTGCCGGTGATGCCCTGCCAGCGCAGCAGGCCGCGCAGCTCTTCGCGGCTGGTGCGGCGGGTATCCACACGCAGGCATACTTCCGGGCGGCG
>JAFXLH010000001.1 GCA_017531315.1 Bacillota bacterium | reverse complement strand
GCATCACGCCTTCCGCATTCAGCGTTACTACGCGATGCAGGCGCGTATAGGGCGCACGCAGCCACGCGGAGAGCTGCTCCAGCGCCTGCTGCGGCGTTACATTATCGATGCGGATGCCCAATACTTGCATAATTACCTCTGCCTGTGAAATACGGGCGGGGAGCTGCCCGCCCGTAAGTGAGTGTTTCAGTTGGTAGGTTCGGGGATACTGCCGGAACTGCCGGAACTGCCGGAGCTGCTGCCGCCGGTAGTGGTGAGCGGCAGGAAGTAGATATTGCCGTCGGCATCGGTGTAGGAATAGCCTACGATATTGCCGTCGCTATCTTTGACCGGGGTGGAAGAGGTGTAGTTGCCGCTATTGCCGGAATTACCGCTATTGCCGCTGTTATCCTCTTCGTCCTCGTCTTCATCTTCGTCGTCATCATCGGGAGTGGGGATGCCGGTGTTGCCGCTGTTGCCGCTGCCGGTATTACCGCCCACGGTGCCGCCGGGCACATCCACGCTGCCGCCCGGTACGGGGATGCCTACATCCGGATCGGAGCCGCTTTCGCCGCCCTCGCCGTCTTTGTCATCCGGCTCTTCGTCCTTGGTCTGGGTCTTGCTGGCATTGTCGGGCTTAGCCAGTACATGGGTGATCAGCTTGCCCTCGTCGTCGCCAATCAGCTCTTCCAGCGTAGCCTTTACCTGCGCTTCGTCCAGCACCCAGTAGCTGATATTATCGATGTACCAGGCGTCGCCGGCCAGCGTGTGGCCTTCCAGCGTGCTGATATCGATATTCACCGCCTTCTTGGCAGCGGAGATCATTTCCGAGAGGGTGAAGGTAGTGACGGAATTGTTGTAGACGATATTGGCGAGCTTGGGAATATTGAAGAGAGTGACATTATCGATGATCTTGTGCGCCAGCAGCTGAATGAAGTGCTGCTGACGGTCGATGCGGCCGATATCGGCATTGCGGTAGCCGCGGAAGCGTACATAGCCTAAGGCTTCCTTGCCGTTCAGCACATGAGTGCCCTCATACAGCTCGATGCCTTCGTCCCAGTTGATCATATCCTGATCGACATAGACCTCTACGCCGCCGACCACGTCTACCAGCTCAATAAAGCCGTTGAAGTCCACCTCTACCGTTTCGTCGATCTCCACGCCGGTCAGGTATTCGATGGTATTACGCAGCATATTGATGCCGCCGTAGGCATAGGCGTGGTTGATCTTGGTCTTGGTGGTAGTGCCGGGGATCTGGACATAAGAATCGCGCGGGATAGAGAGCATCTGCGCGGTATTATTATCGGTATCCCAGAAGACGAGGATGATGGTATCGGTGCGGTACACCGTATCGCCCTCGCGCTTATCGCAGCCGACCACCAGGATGGTCTTCATCCCCTCGCCGGTAGCGGTCAGATCCTGCTTATGGGAAGAAATATCCGCCGCGGTGAGATATTCGCCGTCCCACGGCTTCATCGCATAGCCCACCGCGCTGAAGCTGATATAGAAGCAAAAGCTGCAGATGAACAGCAAAATCAGGCAGTAGACCAGCTTGCGGCTTTGCGACATCCGTTCAAACCAGTTTTTGTGCTGGTGGATGGTGGTGCGGTCCTGATCCCAAAAACCAAAACCCATACTTTTTTTCTTGCCCATAAAGCACCTCTGTTATTTCAAAATAAATATGATTTACTGATTAATTGGCTGCATTGACCAGGCGCATCAGCATGGTGGCTGCTTCGGCGCGCGTGGCCTGCCCCTGCGGGCGGAAAGTGCTGTCGCCATAGCCGCCCACGATGCCCGCCTGCACGGCGCGCTGCACCGATGCGGTGGCATAGCTGCTGATTTTGCTGGCATCGGCAAAGGTGATGCTGCTGCCGCTGGGCAGCTGCCAGGCGGCGTAATCGGCATAGCGGATGATGCACACCGCCAGCTGCTCGCGGGTGATGGGCGCATCGGGGCGGAACGTGCCGTCGGTATAGCCGCCGATGATGCCGTTTTTCACCGCCCATGCCACATAGGGCGCATAGTACTGCTGCTGCGGCACATCCTTAAAAGTAGCATCGGTGTAGGATGCCGGGTCTGCCCCGGCGAGGCGGCCCAGCACGGTGACGAACATGGCTCGGCTCATGGTCTGGCCGGGAGCAAAGGTGGTATCGGTAGTGCCGTTGAAGAGGCCGCGCTTTACCACAAAAGAGATGCTCTGCTCCGCCCAGGCATAGCCGCCAAGGTCGGTGAAATGCTCGATGCCGTCGGAGGAGAGCTTATTTACCTCCGTCTGCAGCGCATCCAGCTCTTTTTCCAGCGGGGAGAGCTGGCTGTCCAGATAATTTTCCAGCCAGCTTTGGGTGATCAGCGGGTCGCTGGCGCTGCCGGCCGCGCCCAGACAGACGGGCAGCAGCAACAGGCAGAAGATCAGCAGGGTCAACATCCTTTTCCGCATCGCCGCGCCCCCTTTCCCACGCAATTTTCCAGCTTTTACAGTTCGACAAGCATTACGGCATATCCTTTTAAAAAAAGCAATTTCGCGCCTTTTCTTCCTATATAGACGGCCAAACACGCGGAAAAGTTTCATCTGCGATAAAAGGATTTGTAAGACGGCATGAGATGTGCTAAAATAGAGGCAAATCTTAAACGAGGTGATATTATGGACGCATACCTGCGCACTCTGCCTGCCGAAGAGTTTATCTATACCGCTCTGAATATGCTGAAAGATGATGTGGCGCTTAGCGACAAGACGCTGGTGCTGCTCTGCACCGACGAATACTGCGCGGAAAAATTCGGTCTGCCCTGCTCCGTGCTGAAGCCCGTGCCCTTCACCGGCGAGATCGCCGAAGAGGAGTATCTGGATGATAACGGCAATCGTATGTACTATCCGCATCCGCAGCTGTACAAGGTGCGCCAGTACCGTTTCCTCGTCTGCTGCCATATGGAAGGCAAGCAGGAAGCCTTCATCGAATGGATGCACACCATCTGAGATAACGCATCATCTGAATATGAGAAGAAAGGCGGGGCAAATACCCCGCCTTTTTTGTTTGGCCGCCGCATAAATACCCCGTATAACTATGTACGCCGGTAGGGCGGGGGCTTGCTCCCGCCGCCTCTCGCTATCACCACCACACCCGGCAATACGCAGGGCGTAACTACGCCTAAACGGCTATTTGTCCGGCTCAGAACCTACGCCCGCAGCCACAGGGCTTAGCGCCCGGCCGCATCTTCGGTGCAGTACTTCTTCCGCGTCGCCTCACCGCCGCGTATGTGGCGTTCCGCCTTGTTATTATCGAGAATATCTCTCACCCGCGCCGATAGCTGGGCGTTTATCAGCGGCAGCCGCTCCGTTACATCCTTATGTACGGTGGATTTGCTGACGCCGAATACCGCCGCCGTCTGCCGCACCGTGGCCGCGCTCTCGATAATATAGGCGCTCACTTCCAGCACCCGCTTGATAATATGATCCTGCATGATCGCATCCCCCTTGCCGCTCTTGCCTCATCTATATGGGTTTAGCGCGGCAAAAATGACCGCCGCCGCCCGCGCAAAACAACAAAAGTTGACTTTTGGCGAAGCAAGGGTGTAAAATTTAGCTATTCTGCCCCGCGTGGGGCTTATGATGAGGTAATTATGAAGCAAAACTTAGGCCAAAGATATATGTGGTTCTTCGTGGGCATGGTGGTGCTGAACCTAGGTGTATCCATCGTCACCCGCGCCAGCCTTGGCACCTCGCCTATCGCCAGCCTGGCCTATGTGCTGAGCCTGGGGCCGTTTGGCATCAGCTTCGGCGCGATGAGCTTCATCTGCATGGTGGTGCAGCTGCTGCTGCAGATCGCCATATTGGGCAAGAAGTTCCCGCCGGTGCAGCTGCTGCAGCTCATCGTCTCCTTCGCCTCTTCCGTAGCGCTGGATGCCGCGATGGCGGTGACCGCCTTCGTCCAGCCCGCCGCCTTCCCCGGCCGCCTCGCCGCGATGCTGATCGGCTGCGCCATCATGGCCCTGGGCGTGGCGCTGGAGGTAGCGCCGAATGTGCTGGTGCTGCCGCCGGATGGGCTGGTGCGTACCATCGCGCAGGTAAGCGGCCGCCCCTTCCACAAGATCAAGCTGACCTACGACGCGGTGATGGTCGCCATCTCGCTGCTCATCTCGCTGCTGATGCTGCACGGCGTCCACGGCCTCGGCCTCGGCACGCTGCTCTCGGCGCTGCTGTGCGGCCGCTTCATCGGCTTTTTCAACCGCCATCTGCCGCTGATAAGCCGTATCCGCGCCCTCTCCCCCGCACAATAAACCACAGACCGCCTGCTACGGGCGGTCTTTTTTATATCTGAAACTTTTGTTAATAAAGCTTTGTTCGCTTGAAGCGGCAGGACAAATGTGATAACATTAATTTGAGAGAGTTTTGGCAGCACAGCTGCTTTTGGATAAGGAGCATGCAGATGAAAAAACAGTTTGAAGAATTCTTTAGTCACCGAGTCAGTAATTATGTGCTGGGCGCCTGCGCCGTAGTGCTGTTTTATCTGGTCATGTCGCATCTGACCGTAGTGCTGGGCGTGATCAAAAAGGTTCTCTTCTACCTGCGGCCGCTCATTTTCGCCGCCATCATCGCCTACCTGCTCAACCCCATCGCCAAGCTGATCTCGCGCACCTGCTTCAAGTGGATGAAGAAGCGCCGCCTCGCCTACAATATTTCCGTAGGCGTAACGGTGCTGCTGGTGCTGGCGCTGATCATGCTGGCCATCGTCACGCTGGTACCGCAGGTCATCAGCAGTGCCACCAGCCTGCTGGGCACCCTGGAGGGCAATATCAGCCGCATGGAGAGCATGGTGCTGAATCTGCTGGATGTCTATCTGGGCGATATGGAGCTGGATACCGCCGCGCTGGAAGAAAGCTGGCGCGATGCCTTTGATTTCATCGGTAATCTGCTTACCTTGAGCCTCTCCAGCATCATCAATATCTCCGTCTCCATCGGCAGCCTGGCCACCAGCGTGCTGATACAGCTGATCATCGCCATCTACATCATGCTGGATAAGGACTCGCTCCTAAACGGTGTGCGCCGCTTCGGCAAGGCCTTCCTCTCCCCGGCGCATTATGCCACCTGCTCCCGCACGCTGCACTTCAGCGATAATGTGTTCATCACCTACTTCATCAGCAATATTATCGATTCGCTGATCGTGGGCGGCGCGGTGCTGGTGCTCTCGCTGCTGTTCCGCCTGCCCTTCCCGCTGCTGATCGCGCTGGTGATGACGGTGACCAATCTCATCCCCGCCTTCGGCCACTTCATCGGCGGCATCCCCTGCGCGCTGATCATCTGCCTCTATTCGCCGATGCAGGCGCTGATCTTCGTCATCATCGTCATCTGCATCCACCTCATCGACGGCAACCTGATCAAGCCGCTGCTCTTCGGCAGCACCCTCGGCCTGCCGGCGGTACTGGTGCTGGTATCCGTAGTAGTAGGCGGCCGCATCGCCGGGCTGGTGGGTATGCTGCTGGGCATCCCCGCAATGACCGTTATCTACACCCTGTTCAGCGAATATATCGAAAAGCGGCTGGAAAAGAAAGCCGCGCTGACCGCCCCGGCACAACCGGAACAGCCGGAACAGCCGGAACAGCCGCAGCCGGCACAGAGCGCCGAATAAGCTCATATACTCCGCCCCGCTTCCACCGCCGAAGCGGGGTTTTCTTTTGCACTTTTAGCGTAGCTTTCAGCATTGCTTCACGCTACCGTCACACAGCCCCGTTATAGTATGCTTATGGATTATTTACATATATCAAGCTTTTTGGAGGCTGTATGATACAGATCATTACCGATTCCGCGGCGGATTTTGAGCCGCAGGAGCTGCAGGAATTAAATATCAACTGCATCCCGCTGACGGTCATCTTCGGCGAGCAGGAGTTCAAGGAGAATCTTGACCTTTCCAAGCCGCAGTTTTATCAGCTGCTGACCGGCTCCGCCGTCTTCCCCACCACCTCACAGGCGCCGCCGCGCCATTTGCTGCAGCACTTCGAAGCGGCAGCGGCCAGCGGCGATGACGCCATCTACATCTGCCTCTCTTCCGGATTGAGCAGCACCTATCAGACCGCCATGCTGGTGCGCGACAGCCTCGGCAGCGACCACTGCTTCGTGGTGGACAGCCGCAATGCCACCGGCGGCCAGCGGATGCTGGTAGAGCAGGCCTGCCGCCTGCGCGACGCCGGGCACACCGCAGCAGAGATAGTAGCGGCGCTGGAGCAGCTGCGCGAGCGCACCTGCCTGTATGCCTGCATCAATACGCTGGAATATCTGCATCGCGGCGGGCGCATCAATTATTCCACCTATCGCCTGGGCACGATGGCGCAGATCAAGCCTATCATCACCGTGAACGGGCAGGGTCAGGTGGATGTGCCGGCCAAGACGATGGGGATGAAGAAGGGCATGGAGCTGCTGTGCAGCAAGGCCGCCGCCCGCCCCGCCGACCCCGACTACCCCTTCTATGTGATGTATACCGATAACCGCGGCGTGGCAGAAGAGCTGGCCCGCCGCCTCTCCGTCCACGGGCAGCAGGTGAATGGCGTCATCGGCGTAGGCGCCGCCATCGGCAGCCACATCGGCCCCGACGCCTGCGGCCTGGTCTATGTGAGCGCCAAGTGACCGCATTACCTCCCCATATCCGGGGAGGTTTTCTTTTTCCCGCAGCTAAAGGGTTTTGCCGCATCCGGAGCGAACTTTTTACCCATCGCCCATATAAGGAGGTGCCGATATGGCTAAATTCGTACCCTATCTGCTCTTAGCCGCCATAATACTCACCGCCCTCTTCCTGCTCATACCGATATTTTTTGGAGTGCGCCTATGAAAAAGATCCTCTTTATCTGCCACGGCAATATCTGCCGCAGCCCGATGGCTGAATATGTGATGAAGCATCTCGTCGCGGAGGCGGGGCTCGCGGATGCCATCTATATCGAATCCGCCGCCACCAGCACCGAAGAGATCGGCAACGGCGTGCATCACGGCACGCGCCGCCTGCTCGATCAGCACCATATCCCCTGCCCGCCGCGCCGCGCCCGCCAGATCACCGCACGCGACTGGCGCGAGTTCGACTACCTCATCTGCATGGACGGGCGCAATATCAGCAATGCCCGCCGCCAGCTGGGCGAGCCGCAGGGGCAGCTCTGCCGCCTGCTCGATTTTGCCGGCCGCCCGGGGCAGGACATCGCCGACCCGTGGTACACCGGCGATTTCGAGCTGACCTATGACGATGTACTGCAAGGCTGCACCGCCCTGCTGGCGCAGCTGCAGGAAGAGCTGTAAACGCAAAAAAGCCACCTCGCAAGAGGTGGCTTTTGTTATGATAGCCTATCTTAGACCGTGTAGGGCATTCTCTTCCGCGGCAAAACGTCTATTTAGCCGGAACATCCTCGGCTTTAGCAGCCTCTGCCGCCATGAAGTCCTGCACGCGGCACAGTACGGTACATCCCTCGGCTCTGGTCAGGCTGTTGTACGGCTCGAAGACGCGGTGGCCGCTTTTGGTGAAGCTGCCTTCCATGATGCCGAAGGCATACATCGCGCCCGCCGCCGGCTCTTCGCAGTCGATATAGAGGCCGTAGGTGGTGACGCTGGGGAATTCCAGCGTATTCAGCAGCAGCTGCGCCATGCTCAGACGGTCGAAGGGGCGGTCCAAGTTGTACTCCTTCTGCCAGCAGTCAAACATACCGTCCAGCAGGCCGTCTTCCAAAGCCTGCGCCATATAGCCGGATGCCCAGTGCTCGCCGGTGGCGGCGATAGCGCCATAGCCCGCCTGCTGCATCACCAGCTTCAGCGCCTCGCCGAAGCTCATATAGGCCTCCGGGCGCACCGTGCCGTCGGCAAAGCCGTTGATAATGCCCTGATCGACCAGCCGGTTGACATAGGGCACATACCACGCGCCCTCTTCCAGATCGGAAAAGCGCGGCTCATCGGCCAGCGCCGCGGTGGCAAAAAGCAGCGCCAGCAGAGCTGCCATCAGCATTATATAAGTGCATTTTTTCATCTGCGCCGCTCCTTATACCTGTGATAATTCTATTTTAATACAGCCGCTGCCGCTTGGCAAGCCGCATTTTCTCAGCACTCGGCCAGCCGCCCCTCTACCCGCCAGCGGCCGCCGCCTTCGTAGAAGAGGGAGTAAGCATCTCCGGCGATGCGGCAGGGGAAGCACAGCTCCGCCGCGCCGTCTGCGCCCACGGCGGCAATGCTGCCCTGCACGCCCTCCACCGCGCAGGAAGAAAAGCCTTGCGCATCCTTGATAAACACCCGGCGCGGTATCACATAGCCCTCCCGCGTGAACAGCGCCTCTACATCCACATATCCGCTCATCATCAACTCTCCTCCTCTTCCGGCAATTTTTCACGGTGGCGCGGCAGCTTATCCGCCAGCAATTCCGCCGCCGAAAACAAGGCCTGCCCGCCGAAGCGCTCCTGCAAGCCGTACATCACATCTTCTACCTTGTCCAGCTTCTCCGGCCGCTCATCGGCGAAGAGCAGCAGCTGCCGCGGCGCCTTGCCCTGGGTCAGATTGGTAGCCGCCACCGTCACCGCGCGCAGCGGCTCGGCCCAGCGGTAATGCTTGATGAGCAGCGCCTGCGCCGCCTCGGCGATCAGCTGCGGCGAGCGGGTCGGCTCGGGCAGCGGCGCCTGATACTGCTTCACCTGCAACGAGGCGCCCTTCAGCGTTATCTGCACCGTGGCAGCCTGCATCTGCTCTGCGCGCAGCTTGCGGCCGGTATCCTGCGCCAGATGGCGGAAGATGGGCCACACCTCTTCCGCGTGGGTCAGGTCTTCGCGGCAGGTGACGCCGTGGCTGATGCTCTTGGGCGGGCGGTGGTCGGTGAAGAGGCGCACCGGGTCATTATCGATGCCGTTGGCATACTGCCACAGCCGCACCCCGTGCTTGCCCAGCAGATGCTGCAGGTCGCGGCTGCGCAGGCGCGCCACATCGCCGATGGTGCGGATGCCGCAATCGGCCAGCTTCTTGGCGGTAGCGCCGCCCACAAACAGCAGGTAGGCGGCGGGCAAGGGCCACACCACCTCGCGGAAGTTGGCCTCGGTGATGCAGCTGGTGGCGTCCGGCTTTTTCAGGTCGCTGCCAAGCTTGGCAAAGGCTTTGTTGAAGCTGACCCCCACCGAGATGGTGAGGCCTATCTCTTCCCTCACCTCGCGGCGCAATCTCTCTGCTATCTCGAAGCCGCTGCCGAAGAGCCGCCGGCTGCCGGTCACATCCAGCCAGCATTCGTCGATGCCAAACGGCTCTACCTGATCCGTATAGCGGCAGTAGATGGCGCGCACCTTGGCCGCGTATTCCTCATAGATGCGGTGATGCGCCAGCACGCAGACCAGGCCGGGGCATTTGCGCTTGGCCTGCCACAGCGCCTCGCCGGTCAGCACGCCGTAGCCCTTGGCGATCTGATTTTTCGCCAGCACCACGCCGTGGCGGCTTTCCGGGTCGCCGCAGACGGCCAGCGGCACCTCGCGCAGGCGCGGATCGAGCAGCGCTTCTACCGATGCGTAGTAATTATTCAGATCGCAATGCAATATCACTCTGCCCACGGCCGCCACCTCCCCTTTTTGCCGCCTGTTCGACTTATTATTCGAACGTCTATTCGAACATTTGTTCGATTGATTAGATTATACGCCTCTTCACCCCGCTTGTCAATGCCCCAAATACAGGGGTGGCAAGGCGGCTATCACCACAAGCTGCGGATGAGAAGCAGCGGCGTGGCTACGACAAAATCAAATCCATTGACCTTTTTCCGCGACCGTTATATAATGAATTATTACCGTTAAACAAGCGGATATAAAAGGAGGTTTTTTGTATGCAGGTTTCTGCCAAAGCTATGGCCTGTGGCCTTTCCCCGATGCGTAAATTCAACCCCTATGAAGCGGAAGCGGTGAAAAAGGGCCGCAAGGTCTACCACCTGAATATCGGCCAGCCCGATATCCCCACCCCCGCCGTCGCTATGGAAGCAGTACGCAACTACGGTGAGCAGGTACTGGCATACGCACCTTCTGCCGGTGTGCCGCAGCTGATCAATGCCGTGCGCGATTATTATGCCCGTCTGGGCGTGCAGTATGGCCCGAAGGATATCTACATCACCGCCGGCGGCAGCGAAGCGCTCTACTTCGTGATGCTCTCCATCCTCGATGAAGGCTGCGAGGTCATCGTGCCCGAGCCCTATTACCCCAACTACAATACCTTCATCAGCAGCGCCGGCGGCAAGATCTGCCCCCTGCCCACCTCTGCCGAAGAAGGCTACCACTTCGCCGATAAGGCACGCATCGAAGCGCTGATCAACGACAAGACCCGCGCCATCCTCTACAGCAACCCCGGCAACCCCACCGGCGCTATCCTTAGCAAAGAAGACCTGCGCGTGCTGGCCGATGTGGCAAAAGAACATAATCTCTACCTGATCAGCGACGAAGTATACCGCGAATTCGTCTACGGCGGCGAAGAGCTGACCAGCATCGCCCAGTTTGACGATATCGACGATAATGCTGTCGTCATCGATTCCACCTCCAAGCGCTTTTCCGCCTGCGGCGCCCGCATCGGCATGGCCATCACCAAGAACGAACTGCTGCAGCAGCAGCTGAACAAGTTCTGCCAGGGCCGCCTCGCCACCGCCGTGCTGGAACAGATCGCCGCTGCCGCCCTCTACGGCCTCGATGCCAGCTACTTCGATGTAGTGCGCGAAGAATACAAGCATCGCCGCGAGATCTGCTACCAGAAGCTGATGGAGATCCCCGGCGTGGTCTGCCGCGAACCGAAGGGCGCCTTCTACCTGATGCCGCAGCTGCCGATCGACGACTGCGAAAAGTTCCAGATCTGGCTGCTCGAAGAATTTGAAGATAACGGCGAAACGCTGATGTTCGCCCCCGGCACCGGCTTCTACGCCAATCCGGAAGATGGCAAAACTCAGGTTCGCCTCGCCTATGTGCTGAAGGCGGAAGATCTGGAACGCGCCATGGAGATCCTCAAAATCGCCATCGAAAAGTACAACGCCCGCTAAATCCCGCCGCCACAAGGAGCGTTTATGATCAACACCATCTTGTTCGATCTGGACGGCACGCTGCTGCCGCTGGATCAGGATACTTTCATCAAAGCCTACTTCGGCCTGCTGGCGCAGCATCTGGCGCCCTACGGCTACGAAGCCAAGCCGCTCTACGGCGGCATCATGGCCGGCACCGATGCGATGATCAAAAATGACGGCAGCAAGAGCAACGAAGACGCCTTCTGGGAGACCTTCTGCGCGCTGATGGGCCGCGATGCCCGCGCCGACGAGCCGCACTTTGCCGAATATTACCGCACCGGCTTCCAGCAGGTGGCGGGCGTATGCGGCTTCGACTCCGCCGCCAAGCCCACCGTGGAGGCGCTCAAGGCCAAGGGCTACACGCTGGCCCTCGCCACCAACCCCATCTTCCCCGCCATCGCCACCCAGTCGCGCATCCGCTGGGCCGGCCTTGCGGAAGATGACTTCGCCACCGTCACCACCTACGAAAACAGCCGCTACTGCAAGCCCAACCCCGACTACTACCGCGAGGTACTGGCGAAGATAGGCAAGCAGGCAGAAGAATGCCTGATGGTAGGCAACAGCGTGGAAGAAGATATGGTAGCCGAAAGCTTAGGGATGAAAGTATTCCTCTTCACCCGGCACCTCATCAACCCCAACAACGCCGATATCAGCCGCTACCCCCAGGGTGGCTGCACCGAACTGCTGGCCTACATCGAAACGCTCAACTGAACACGGACAAACCAAAAGCCCCTGCTTATGCAGGGGCTTTACTGCTGTGATAAGCTTCGTAGGGGACGGGTCACCCGTCCCGCCGCAGCTGCAGAATATGGCTATCACCGACCGTGGCGGCGCGGCGACGGATGCAGCTACGACAACCAAAAGCCCTTGCATAAGCAGGGGCTTTTCTTATATGCACATTACACGGTCGCGGCAAATAGCCGCTTTTGGCAAGGCACGCGGCCCGCAGCCATACCGGGTCGTATTGCAAGGGCCCGTAACACAGCCAAAACGGCTATTTGGCCGACCCTTACAGCTTGTTGCGCTGGATCTTACCGCTATGCGTCTTCGGCAAACTGTCGCGGAAGACCACGATGCGCGGGTATTTGTAGGGGGCGGTGCGCTTTTTGACGTAGGTCTGGATCTCTTTGGCCAGTTCGTCGCTGCCTTCCGTACCCTTGACCAGCACGATGCTGGCTTTGACGATCTGCCCGCGGATCTCATCCGGCACGGCGGAAACGCCGCATTCCAGCACATAGGGCAGCTCCATGATCACGCTTTCGATCTCGAAGGGGCCGATGCGGTAGCCGCTGGACTTGATCAGGTCATCCACGCGGCCCACATACCAGAAGTAACCGTCTTCATCGCGCCAGGCCTGGTCGCCGGTGTGATAATAGCCATCGTGGTAGACGGCGGCGGTGTCTTCTTCGTTTTCGAAGTAGCCGGTGAAGAGGCCGCAGGGAGCGCCATCGGCGTAGCGGATGCAGATCTCACCCGGTTCGCCGGCGGCGGCAGGCTCGCCCTCGGGCGTGAGCAGCTCTACCTGATAGAGCGGGTTGGCCTTGCCCATGGAGCCGATCTTCGGCACCATACCGACAAAGTTGCCGATGACCACGGTGGTCTCGGTCTGGCCGAAGCCCTCCATCACCGAGAGGCCGGTCGCCTCGCGGAAGCGGTTGAATACCTCGGGGTTCATCGCCTCGCCGGCCGTGCTGGCATGCTTGATGCTGGAACGATCGTATTTGCTCAAGTCTTCCTTGATGAACATACGGTACATGGTGGGCGGCGCGCAGAAGGTGGTAATGCCGTATTTGGCAAACATCGGCATGATGTCATCGGCGTGGAAGCGGTCGAAATCGTAGACGAAAATGGGCGCTTCACACAGCCACTGGCCAAAGATCTTGCCCCACATCGCCTTGGCCCAGCCGGTATCGGAAATGGTAAAGTGCAGGCCGTTGGGGTCTACGCAATGCCAGTAGCGGGCGGTGACGAAGTGGCCCAGCGGATACTTGTGGCAATGGGTAGCCAGCTTCGGGTAGCCGGTGGAGCCGCTGGTGAAGATCATCATCATCGGGTCATCGCCGCAGCAGGCCTCTTCGGTGCGCGGGTAGCGGCTGCTATACATGCCATATTCATCGTCGAAGCTG
>JAFXLH010000094.1 GCA_017531315.1 Bacillota bacterium | reverse complement strand
TTCTCGAATTACTTGAAAGAATATATAGGGAAACTGAATACGAAGAATACATTCGGCAGCAGGAAAACTATGCTGAAAGATTAGAGATAATTGATCAAGTTTTTGATGATGCAGCTCAATTTGATGATGAATGGGAAGACATGTTGGCAATGTCTGAGGAAGGAGAGTATTATTCTCCGCTTCAGACTTTCCTGATTTCTCAAGCTCTTGCTAGTGATATGGACGATTCAGAATCGGAAAGCTTTGTCACTCTTATGACGATGCATGCTGCAAAGGGGTTGGAATACCCGGTTGTCTTTATAGTTGGTATGGAAGAGGGTACTTTTCCGCATGAACGTGCACTAACGTGCCCTGATGACAGCGAAATGGAAGAAGAACGCCGCCTCTGTTATGTGGCTATGACTCGCGCCAAAGAGCACCTATTCCTTACCGCATCTTTAACCAGATATATGTATCAAGGATTGCAGAACCGCCTCGTTTCCAGCTTCATCGACGAAGTAGGCGAGGGCCTCTTGGATAAGCAGGGCTTCATCACCCGCGCCCGCGCCGAGCAATCCGTAGAAAAGCGCCGCGAGGTACAGACCAGCATCTTCACCGGACGCACCTATGGCAGCAGTGGTGGCAGCCGCCCGGTTGCTCCTGCGCCCACCCCGGCCAGACCGACCGCATCCGCACCCCAGCCTGCCGCCAAACCCGCCGCACCGGCTGCGCCCATCGCTCTTGGCGACAAGGTGCTGCACGGCAAATTCGGCGAAGGTACGGTGGTGGCGGTGCAGGGCAGCGGCGATGACCTGATGGTCACCGTAGCCTTCCCCGGTCAAGGCATCAAAACGCTGATGTGGCGTTTCGCTCCGATGAAAAAGATTTGATAAGTAAAGATCTGATCAGAATATACTATTACCAAGCCAAACTAAGTTGGAGGAATAGTTTATGACTGCCGAAATGGATGCCAAGAAGAGAATAGAACAGCTGACCGCGCAGCTGAAAGAGGCTAATCACGCCTACTATGTGCTCGATGCGCCCACGCTCAGCGACTATGAATACGATATGCTCTTAAAAGAGCTGCAGCAGCTGGAGGCGGAATATCCCGAGTTCGCCGCCGCCGATTCGCCCACCCGCCATGTCGGCGGCGAAGCGGACGGCAAATTCGGCGCGCCGGTCACCCATCCGCAGCGCCTCTATTCGCTGGATAACTGCTACGATGCTGAGGGTATCGCCGCCTTTGCCGAGCGCATCGCCAGGCAGCTGGAGCAGTCCACGATGCCGCCGCTGCTGCTGGAGCAGAAGATGGACGGCCTCACCATCGCCATCACCTACGAAAAAGGCAAGCTGCTGCGCGCCGCTACCCGCGGCGACGGCATCTCCGGCGAAAATGTCACCGCCAATGTGCTGACCATCGCCTCCATCCCGAAAAAGCTGAAAAAGCCCATCTCCCGCCTCTCCATCCGCGGCGAGATCTATATGCCGAAGGCCGCTTTTGCCCAGCTGAACGCCCAGCGCGAAGAAGCGGGCGAGCCGCTCTTTGCCAATCCGCGCAATGCCGCCGCCGGCAGCCTGCGCCAGCTCGACCCCACCGTTACCGCCGGCCGCAAGCTGGATGCCTTCTTCTACGATATCATCGAGTGGCAGGATGACAGTATCACCGCCCCCGCCACGCAGGAAGAGCTGCTGGAAACGCTGGCTGCTTTAGGCCTGCCGGTCAACCCGGACCGCCGCCTGGCCCGCAGCACGGCGGATATCGAAGCCTATATCGCCGAAATGGTACAGCGCCGCCACGAGCTGCCCTACGATATCGACGGCATGGTGCTGAAGATGAATGACCTGCGCCTCAAAGAGGAGCTTGGCTATACCGGCAAAGCCCCGCGCGGCGCCATCGCCTACAAGTACCCGCCGGAAGAGGTGCCCACCCGCCTTATCGATATCGAAGTCAGCGTCGGCCGCACCGGCGCGCTGACGCCCACCGCGGTGCTGGAACCGGTCTTCGTAGCTGGCAGCACCATCTCCCGTGCCACCTTGCACAATGAAGCGCTGATTGCGGAAAAGGACATCTGCATCGGTGATACGGTGCTCATCTACAAAGCCGGCGACGTGATACCGGAAGTGGCGCGCGTGCTCACCGAGCATCGCCCCGCCGATGCCGTGCCGTTCCAAATGCCACATATCTGCCCGGAATGCGGCGCGGATGCTATCCGCCCGGAAGGCGAAGCGGTGCGCCGCTGCAACAATGCCGCCTGCCCGGCCCGCCTGCGCGAGGCGCTGTTCCACTTCGCCGGGAAAAAGGCCATGGATATCGACGGCCTCGGCCCGGCGCTGATACAGCAGCTGCTGGATGCCAAACTGGTACAGGATGTGGCCGACCTCTACACTTTAACTATGGAGCAGCTGGTCGGGCTGGAGCGCTTTGGCGAAAAATCTGCCGCCAATCTGCTTGAACAGCTGGATGCCAGCAAAAAGCTGCCGCTGGGCCGCCTGCTGTTCGCCCTCGGCATCCGCTATGTGGGCGACCGCACCGGCAAGGTGCTGGCCGATCACTTCGGCGATATCGACCGCCTCGCCGCCGCGAGCGCAGAAGAGCTGACCGCCGTGCCGGAAGTAGGCAGCAAGATCGCCATGAGCGTAGCGGAATACTTTGCCGATGCCGCCAATCTCGCCCGCATCGACCGCCTGCGCGCGCTCGGTCTGAATATGGCAGGGGAGAAAAAGGCAGAAGGCGAGCTTTCCGGCAAAACCTTCGTCATCACCGGCACCCTGCCCACGCTTTCCCGCACCGAGGCGCAGAAGCTTATCGAAGCCAACGGCGGCCGCGTGGCCTCTTCCGTCAGCAAAAAGACGGATTATCTGCTGCTCGGCGCCGATCCCGGCAGCAAGGCGGATAAAGCTGCCAGTCTCGGCATCCCCAGCCTGTCGCAGGAAGAGCTGCTGCAGCTGATCGGCGGTGGCGCCGATGCATGAGACCGCGCTGCTGCAAAATCTGCTGAGCGCCGCCGAAGAGGCGCTTGCCCCCTATGAGGTGGAAAAGGTGGAGCGCCTGACCGTAAAGGCGGGCGTGCTGGCCAATCTGCTGCCGGATGCGCTGGATTTCGCCTTCGAAACGCTGACCCCCGGCACCATCTTCGCCGCTGCGGAGCTGGTGGTGGAAACGCTGCCTATCGGTGCGCGCTGCCTTGGCTGCGGTGCGGAATATGAGGCAGAAAAGCTGCCCGCCGCTTGCCCCATGTGCGGCGGCGAACAGGCCGAGGTGCTCTCCGGCACGGAAGCCTATCTGGATAATATCGAATTCTCGCTCAAAGGAGAATCTCAATGAAGCTTGACCTTAATATGAGCTTAATGGAAAAAAACGATGCCATCGCCGCTGCCATCCGTGCGGAACTGCAGCAGCAGGGCGTCTACAGCATCAATATCATCGGCTCTCCCGGCGCGGGCAAAACCTCGCTGCTGGAACGCCTGCTGCCGCATCTGCCGCTGCAGACGGCGGTCATCGAAGGCGACCTTGCCACCGCGCGCGATGCCCAGCGCATCAGCGCCTGCGCCGTGCCTGCGGTGCAGATCAACACCGACGGCGGCTGCCACCTCGATGCCGCGATGATCAAAAAAGTGCTGCCGGTATTTGACCTGGCAAAAACCGACCTGCTGATCATCGAAAATGTGGGCAATCTAGTCTGCCCCACCGGCTTTGATCTGGGCGAAGACCTGCGTATCGTGCTGCTCTCGCTGGCCGAGGGCGGCGATAAGCCCGCCAAATACCCCGCCACCTTCCTCGCCGCCGACCTGGTGCTGCTGAACAAGATCGATCTGGCAGAGCTGTGCGATGTGGATATCGCGCAAGTGAAGGCGGAAATCGCGCAGATCAACCCCAAGGCAGAAATACTGGAAGTTTGCTGCCGCAAGAATCATCAGCAGGGGCTGGAAGAGCTGGCCGCGCTGCTGCTGGCTAAAATCAACGCCAAAAAGACTCAGGAGTAACCATGCAAAAACGCTTCGCGCTGCAAGTAACGGGCATAGTGCAGGGAGTAGGCTTCCGGCCGTACGTGTACGGGCTGGCGCTTTCCTGCGGCCTTGGCGGCTTTGTCAAAAACGATGCTGCCGGCGTGGAGATAGAAATAGAAGGGGAAGAGCCGGCCTGCCGCCGCTTCATGGAGCAGCTGCCGCTTGCTGCGCCGCCGCTGGCGCAGGTAGACGCTATTCGCAGCCGCGAGCTGCCGTCGCAGGGCGAGGCGGAATTCCGCATTTTGCACAGCACCTCCGGGGAGCGCCGCACGCTCATCGCGCCGGATATCGCTACCTGCGATAAGTGCCTTGCTGAGCTGCGCGACCCCGCCGACCGCCGCTACCGTCATCCTTTCATCAACTGCACCGATTGCGGTCCGCGCTTTACCATCGTGCGCGACCTGCCCTACGACCGCCCGCAGACCACCATGGCGGATTTCCCGCTCTGCGCTGAGTGCGCCGCCGAATACGCCGACCCTGCCGACCGCCGCTTCCACGCGCAGCCGGTAGCCTGCCCCCACTGCGGCCCGCAGCTGCGCCTGCAGCAGGGCGATACGCAGCTGGTAGGCGAAGATGCGCTGGCACAGGCGCAGGCGCTGCTGAAGC
>JAFXLH010000093.1 GCA_017531315.1 Bacillota bacterium | reverse complement strand
GGAAATCGGTGAGGATGTAGTAGTCGGCAGGGGCGCCTTCGGCAAATTCCACGGTGAAGCTGACGCGCACCCGCGCCGCCTTATCGCCGGTGACGATGCCGCCATCCTGCGCATTGTAGCTGCGGCGTACCTGCAGCTGCTCCGCCACCTCCCCGCCGCTTTCCGGCAGCTTGCCATAGGCGGTGTAGAGGCTGGTCACATATACCTCGCCGCTGATATTGCTGATCTTGATCTCATCGAGCTGTTCCGGGGTGACGGTAAGGCGGTAGTAGGGATAATCGTTTAAGTCCACATCCACCTTTTCGCCGCCAAGACGGTAGCTGAAGCCCAGCTCTTCGGTATCGTGGCCGTTCAGCAGCGCCTGCATGATCAGCAGACGTTCCAGCGGATAGGGGTTCTTATCCAGATGATTGTCGCACAGGTAGATGTAGAGACCGTGCGCCTCCGGCATATCGTAGGCGGCAGCCAGCACAGCCAGCATGGCGGTGCTCATACCGTTTGCATCGATGCCGGAATTGGCGCGGTAGATGCCGTCGCCCAGATCCTCTACATATACATCCATCAGGTCGGCCACCAGCGCCTCTGCCGCCGCGCCATCACCGGAAAAGTGCAGCGCCAGCGCCAGATACAGCTGTTCCTGCGCGGTCAGCTCTGCGCCGCGGGCCAGCTCATCGTGAATATCCAGCAGCACCGGCTCGCCTAAGGCCGCCAGACCCCACAGGGAGAGATAGCGCTCCACCGGGATGGAGCTATTGCTCAGAGTATCGCGGAAGTAGCTGATGAGCGTATCGGTGCTGAAGTGCTCGGCGCCGGCGGATGCGGCCAGCGCGGATACGTAATAGGCGGAATCACCATAGGTGAAGCTGGCGAGGCCGCCGGTGTAGGTGTGGTAGGCGAGCAGCGCTTCGCTCAGCTGCTGCATCTCCTCTTCATCCGGCAGCAGCTCCTCGCGGCCGAAGTATTCGGCCAGGTACTCGCGCGCTACCAGCGAGGCGAGGCGCTGTTCCAGACGCACGCCGTCGCCATAGGCGAGGTCGATCAGGCCGAGGATGAGGCTGGCGCGCTCATCATTGCCAAAGACCAGCGTGGTCAGCAGCTCGTCGCTGCCATTCAGCCCCGTGCCCTCTTTGAGCAGCTCGGCTTCCTTTGCCACATAGGCGCTGAAGCTCTCTACCACAGAGAAGCTGCGGGTGACCCAGTCTTTATACTCGCCCATCTCGCCGATGATGCTGATCTCGTAGTTGCCCAGCGGCAGCTGCGGCAGGCTCACCTCGATGCGCTCGCCCGCCTTGGCGGTCACTTCCTTGCGGAAGTCGAGCTGATCGATGGCGATGGTGTAGCTGACGTCGCCGCCCTCGGCGAGCGATTTTTCGCCGCCGCTGCGGATGGCCACGGTGGGCTGATCGCCGACGCGGAAGGTATCCGCGAGGTCATAATCGATGAAGAAGGGCAGGGTGCTGATGATGCTCTCTTCACCGCTGCCGGCCTTGACCAGATTGGCATCGTGGTTGTAGCCGTGCCAGACCAGACGCCAGCGGGTGATATTATCCGGCAGGGTGAAGCTGACCTCCGCCCGGCCGTCCTTGCCGGTCTTGACGGTGCCAAAATAGGCGGTATCGGCGAAGTCCTTGCGCTCGCCGTCGCCCTCGCCGCCGCCTTCGGCCATGCCGGAATCGTCAAGGTCGATATTGGAAGAGATGCCCTGATAGTAGGCAAGGTTGTAGTTATAGTAAATGTTATTGAGGAAGTTTACCTGCTGATCGGCCAGCGCCAGCAGCGCTTCATCCACCATAGAGAGGTTTACCGTACCCTCGATGGGGTTGCCCGCGGCATCCTTCAGGAGCAGAGCCAGCTTCACTTCCGCGCCGGGTGCGTATTCTTCCGCATCGGCGGTGATATCGAGCGTCAGCTCCTGCGCCGCCTTATCGTACCAGACGGAGTGACCGTAGCTGTATACGTACTGATAGCCGTCGAACCAGACGCCGATCAGACCCACGGCGGGGGCAAATTCTTCTTCATAGGTGAGGGTGTAGCCCGCGCCGTCATTGGCGCCGACGCTGTACTCCTCTACCCCCTCCGCATAGCGGAAGTAGAGCGTATCGCCGCCCACGGCAGCGGGCAGAGTGCGCGCATAGCCGTCAGTCAGGTGGAAGGTGGCGCTTTCGCCGATGGCGAGGCGTCCGTCATAATCCTCACCCTGCTGATCCGGCGCGACGGAGAGGTAGACATAGCGCGCATCGAACTCATCATCCGGGCCGCCGGTATTGGCAGCGGGCAGGCCGGTGTAGATGTAGTACTGCGCCTGGATGGGTCGGCCGGCCTTATCCTGACCGTTCAGGTAGATGTAGTAGTTCCAGTCGCTTTCCAGCTGCAGCTGCAGCTCTTCCACGCCATCCACGGTGATGCTGAAGCGGTCTTCTACCACCGGCACGCGCTCCGTCCAGGTATTGGTGACGCTCTGCATGGTGTATTCATCAAGGTAGGTCTCGCTGTGTTCCACCATTTCCTGGCGCTCTACCACCACTTCGAAGGGCAGGCTGCCGCTGAAGGGCTTGTAGAACTGGCTGGGGTCGAGGCCGTAATAGTGGGTGGAAGGCAGATCTTCCGCACCGCTGAGGTCGATATCATAGGGAGTGATGGTGATATCGAGCTTGTTGTCCTTGCTGCGCTCGTACTCAAATTGCGGGTAGACATTCCAGTTGAAGACGGTCACGGAATCGTAATGCCACTGGTCGCCCATCTGCGCCTCGCTGGTGCTGTAGCTCAGCGAATAATTGCTGATGAGGCTGTTCGGACGCAGCTGCGGCAGCTTGATGCTGAATACCGCTTCGCCCGCGCCGTCGGTGGATTTGCGGTAGACATTGTTGTAGTCATAATTGGCGGTGAGGCTGACGCCTAAGTCCGGCAGCGGGCTGCCTTCGAAATAATTGGCAGTCAGCGTGCTTTCCAGCGTTTCGCCCGCCATGAAGACGGACTTATTGTTGCTGATGCTGAATTCGTAGCTGCTGGTGCTGTAATAATCTACCATAAAGTAGCAGCTGGCCAGCTCGGCCCCGTCCGCATCGCCCGCTTTATGCAGCGAGAAGTTGTAATAGCCGGAATTGAGCTGCGGCATTTCGTAGCTGCCGCTGATCACGCCGTCTTTTACTTCCACGGGGATGATGATGGCAGAATCGCCGTAGAGATTGCTGCCGCCCTGCAGCTTCAGCACCGCCTGATCCACATCCGCAGCCTCGCCGCGGCTATCGAAGATGCCGAAGAACTGCACCGTTTCGCCGGGGCGGTAGAGCACGCGGTCGGTGTAGATGTAGCCCCAGTAATCGTTCTTGAGGCCGAAGATGCCGTAGCTGCCCTCGGCGTAGAAGCGGTCATAATTCTCGCGGGAGAGCACCAGCTCTCTGCCGTCTGCTTCGATGAGGATGGTCTGGCGGGAAGAGAGGTTCTCATCCACCGGGCCGTTCAATGCGATAGCCACGCCGTCGGCATCGGTGGTGGCAGTCCCTTTCAGGCTGCCATCCAGCGCGCTGACGGTAGCGCCCTCTACCGCCGCGCCGCCATCCAGCTCATGCAGCCAGACCAGCACATCCTGCGGGCCGAACGCCGCATAGGCAGCCAGCTCGCTCACCTGGAAGACGATGCTACTGGTGTAGCCGTTCACATTGGTGGCGGTGAGCAGGTAGTAGCCGGGCTCAAATTCGCGCTCCAGCGTGAGCGTGCTCTGCCAGCTGCCGCTGCCGCCGGTGGCGAGGGTGCGCTGCTCGACGAGCGCCAGGCCGTCGGTGGGATAGGGCTGATTGGTGGAGCTGTAGCACCACCAGTTGCGGCTCTCGCCATAGGAGATGGCCTCATAGTACTGCTCGGCGTCTTTCAGCTGCCAGATGCTGACATCCAGCTGGGTATCGGCGCTGGTGTAGACATGGAAGGCGGGCACTTCGCCCGGGGCGAAGCTGACGCCCTCATTGGCAAAGCTGAAGCTGTAACGCCAGTTCTGGTCATTATAGTTGACCGTACCGGTCTGGAAGCTGAAGCTGTACGCTTCGGTAAGCTGTTCCGTGCCCTCGGCATTCTTGATGCCGGCGGGGATGGTGACGGTGTAGACGGTATTTTCCTGCAGCGCTTCCAGCGGCAGCAGATAGACCTGGTCGCCGCTGGCGGAAAGCTCATAGTTCACATCCGGCTCGATGCTGATGCCGTCTGCCACCTGCTTCATATCCACGCTGTTGGTGAAAGCGATGGCGATGCCGCTGCTGGTAGGCACCTGCGTGCCGTGATGCGCGGGCAGCGTGCCGGCGATGGCGAAGTCGGCGCGGGTCTGGAAGGCCCAGACTCTGGCGGCGCGTGCGGGCAGCCCGGCCAGGGCGCGCTGCGGGTCGAAGCTGAGCTTGTAGACGGCGTCTTCCGCCAGCTCATCGGTGGGGATGACCTGCCAGGTCTTGCCGCCGTCTGCGGCCTTCAGCTCGTATTCGATGGCCGGCTCGATAACGAGGGCCAGCTCTACCAGCTCTTCTTCCAGCGGCTCATTGGCGCGGATGACGAAGGGGCTCGCGGTATCCATGCCGTCATCGTCCGCCACGGCGGCGCTGATGCTGATGGCCGAGGCGATATTGACCGGGCCGTCAAGCTGACCACCACCACCACCGCCGAAGAGGCCGCCGCCGAAGCCGATCAGGCCGATGGCGAGCACCGCCACCGCGGCAAGCGAGGCGAGCATCTTCATGGGGCTCTTCTTCTTTTTAGGTACATACACCTTGGTGGGCTGCTGCGGCGCGGCTTCCGCCTTGGGTGCGGCAGCGGCAGCTTCCGCGGCATCGGCAGCGGCGACCGCGGCCTCGATGCGCGCAGCAAAATCAGCCGGAGCGCTCAGCATCTCCAGCAGCTCTTTTTCTTCAGCCAGCAATTTTGCCAGATCAGCGCCGAGCAAAGCGCCTTCATCATATGCGGCTTCATCAAATTCGGCATCGCCGGGAAGCTCAGGCGTCAGGCCTGCTTCCATCTTTTGCTCCATATCATCACGCAGCATTTCGTCATGCGGTTTGAACATTGTGGCGCCCTCCTTCCATTTCGGCTTTCAATGCGGCGATCGCGCGGTGCAGGCGCGATTTCACGGTACCTTCGGCAATGTCCAGAGTCTGGGCAATATCCTTGTAATCCAGACCCTGATAAAAACGCAGCGCGATCACCTCGCGGTGCTCGGCGCTGAGGCGTGCCAGCGCGGCGCGCAGCAGCAGGCGCTCATCGGCAGCGGCGGTATCATCGGCAACACCCGCCAGCTGCAGCGGCAGCTCCATGGGGACTTCGCGGCGGCTGCGCTCTTTCAGCCGGGTGCGGCAGATATTTGCCAGCACCGTGCGGCTCCAGGCCGGGAAAGCGGCCTCCTCGCGCAGCGAGCCCCCTTTTTCGATTATGGTTACAGCCAGCTGCGAGACCGCATCCATCGCGTCCGCCTCGTTGCCCATAAAGGAGTAGGCGAAGCGGAAGTAAGCATGCTGATGCTCCTGCAGCTGATGCAAATATTTATCGCGATTTGGATATTGCATAAGCTCCCTCCTTGGTCCTTCTGCCAATAAGATATTTTTAGCAGGC
>JAFXLH010000092.1 GCA_017531315.1 Bacillota bacterium | reverse complement strand
GACGCCTTCGACAGCATCAATGCGCCCTGCGTGGGCATGATGAAGCGCGATGTGATGCTGCTGCCGCCGCTGCCCCCGGCCCGCGAATACCGCCCGCAGCTGAAGAACAGCTTCTGCCCCGATGTGCTGCTGCAGCCGCTGACCCCCGGCATCTCGCCCCGCGTGATCGATGCGGCCGTGGCAAACGGCTATCGCGGCATCGTGCTGCAGGGCTTTGGCAGCGGCAATGCGCCCGGCCATATCAACGCCGCCCTGCAAAAAGCGGCCGAGGCGGGCGTGGTCATCATCATGTGCAGCCAGTGCCGCTTCGAAGCCTGCAATATGGACCTGTACGCCGTCGGTCAGGCGGCGAAGGAGAGTGGCGTGATCAGCGGCGGCGATATGACCGCAGAAGCCGCCTGGGTACGACTCAGCTGGGCGCTGGCACAGACGGAGGATGCGGCAGAGGTACGCGCGCTGCTGGCTCAGCCGCTGCCGGTGCTGCGCCGCAAATAAGCGCAGCTAAGTATATCGGAGGGTATATGTACGCTCACACTTATGAGATCCGCTACGGCGATTATAAGGACGAAGATACAGTAAAACCGTCTTCCATCCTCGATATGGTGCAGGATATTTCCACCAAGCATTCCGAGCATTGCGGCTACACGATGCGCCGCATGATCGAGATGAACAAGGCGTGGATGCTGCAGGGGCTGGACCTGCGCTTTTTCAAGCCGGTCTCCAATAAGCTGCCCGTCACTATCAATACCGCCATCAAGGACATGAAGGGCGTTACCTCACAGCGCTGCTGCATTATCGAGCAGAGCGGGGAAGTGGTGGCGCAGACGGTGGCCAACTGGTTCATCTTCGATCTGGAAAAGATGCGCCCCGCCCGTATCCCCGAGCAGATGGCTGATGAGTACGAATTTGGTGATTTCCCCGAGCCCTTCTTCGATTACCGCAAGCCGGAACTGCGCGAAGCGCCGCTGCTCTACAGCGTGCATATCGGCAATAAGGAGATTGACACCAATCATCACCTCAATAATCAGAAAAGCTCGGAAATACTGATGGATGCGCTGCCGCTGGACTTCTTCTTCACCGAGATGCGCGTCTACTTCAAAAGGGCCGTCTACCACGGCGCAGTACTGCAGCTATGCGCCACCGAAATAGAAAACGGCTGGTACGCCCACCTGCAAACCCCGGAAGGCGAAATCTGCGTAGCCGCCAGCTTCACCAAATAAGCAAAAAAAGACCACCCAAAGGCGGGTGGTCTTTTCTTATTACTGCTTACTGATTATTGTTCACATCGATATAGCCGGGGTCGATGGGGACGATGATGGCGGCGATGATGTATACTACGAGGCCGCCCAGCCCTAAGCCCATCAGCATCGCGGCAATTACCCAGACCAGGCGCAGCAGCACCGGGTCGATATTGAAGTAATCGCCAAGGCCGCCGCATACACCGGCAAATACCTTGTTGGTTTTGGAGCGGTACAGTTTGCGTGCAGGTTCTGCCATTGTGCAGCCCTCCTTCGGTTTAGATCAGGCCTTTACTTTGAAGCCGTCTTTCAGGGTGACGATGCGGTTGAATACAGGTTTTTCCGCCGTGGAGTCCTTGTCCTTGACGAAGTAGGCCTGGCGCAGGAACTGATAGGGCACGCCCACTTCGGCATCGGCTAAAGAGGCTTCCACATAGGAAACTTTGGGGATGACCAGAGATACGGGATCGACGAAGTCGGTGAATTCCTGACCCTCTTCAGTATCATCGGGGTTTTCCTTGTTGAACAGGTGACCGTAGAGGCGCAGCTCGGCGGGGATGGCGGTCTTGGCGTCTACCCAGTGGATAGTGCCCTTGACCTTGCGGTTGGCGCCGGGCAGGCCGCTGCGGCTTTCCGGGTCGATGGTGCAGCGCAGCTCGACGATGTTGCCCTCTTCATCCTTCACCACTTCTTCGCAGCGGATGATGTAGGCAAATTTCAGGCGTACTTCGCCGCCGGGCATCAGGCGGTGGAAGCCTTTGACCGGCTCTTCCATAAAGTCGCTGCGTTCAATATACAGCTCTTTGGAGAAGCTCAGCTTGCGGCTGCCGCGTTCTTCTTTTTCCGGGTTGTTTTCCGCATCGAGCAGTTCGCTTTCATGCGGGTAATTGGTCAGCACTACTTTGATCGGGTCGATGACGGCCATGGCGCGGTCGGCTTCGCTGTTCAGCACTTCGCGCACGCAGTGTTCCAGCATCGCAAATTCCACGGTGGAGTTGGACTTGGATACGCCGATGCGTTCGCAGAAATTGCGGATGGCGAGCGCGGGGTAGCCGCGGCGGCGCATACCGGCCAGGGTAGGCATGCGCGGGTCGTCCCAGCCGCGTACATAGCCGCCCTCTACCAGCAGGCGCAGCTTGCGCTTGCTCATCACGGTATTGGTGATGCCGAGGCGGGCGAATTCGATCTGGCGGCTCTTGTAGGGCACGGAGCAGTTGTTCATCACCCAGTCATAGAGCGGGCGGTGATCTTCGAATTCCAGCGTGCACAGGGAATGGGTGATACCTTCCAGCGCGTCTTCCAGCGGATGCGCATAGTCGTACATCGGGTAGATGCACCACTTATCGCCGGTGCGGTGATGATGCGCGTGGTTGATGCGGTAGATGACCGGGTCACGCATATTGAAGTTGGGAGAGGCGAGGTCGATCTTGGCGCGCAGGGTCATGGCGCCGTTTTCAAACTCACCGGCACGCATACGGCGGAACAGATCGAGGCTTTCTTCGATCGGTCTGTCGCGGTAGGGCGAGGTGGCGGGAGTGGAAAGGTCGCCGCGGCGCAGCTTGAATTCTTCCGGGGAGAGCTGGCAGACATAGGCCAGTCCCTTTTCGATCAGCTCGATGGCGAACTGATACATCTGTTCAAAATAGTCGGAAGCATAGTAGAAACGGTCTTCCCAGTCGCAGCCTAGCCATTTGATATCTTCTTTGATGGCGTCTACATATTCGGTATCTTCCTTGCTGGGGTTGGTATCGTCCATACGCAGATTGCACAGGCCGCCGTATTCAGAGGCTACGCCAAAGTCGATGAGGATGGCCTTGGCATGGCCGATATGCAGGTAACCGTTCGGTTCCGGAGGAAAGCGGGTATGGATCTTATGGGGCACTTTGCCCTCTTCAATATCCTGATTGATGAAGTCGTGAATAAAGTGTCTGGCCGGGAAAAGCTCAGTCATGGTTATCCCTCCTTGGGTAAAAATTACTCCAACATATATATTAACTCTTTTTGCCTGAAGATACAAGAAAAAGTTGCAAAAACTACGCTTCGACGCCACAGATATTCACACGGCTTTTACTTGTTACGGCAGCGTTTTTATGCTATTATAATTATAATATATTGAAATGGAATACATATTGAAGTACTTGCTGCACAACTGCTTATTACAGCTTTTCGGGAGGGTATGTTATGCGTTTTGCTAAAATGCACGGCTTGGGTAATGACTTTATCGTTATCAACGGTTTCGTGGAAGAGATGCGGGAAGATTGGGGCCCGCTGGCACAGAAGGTCTGCCGCCGCCAGTTTGGCGTGGGCGCAGACGGGATGATCGTGCTGGCCCCTGCGGAAACTGCCGCCGCGCAGTTCATCTTCCATAATGCCGACGGCTCCCGCGCCGAAAGCTGCGGCAACGGCCTGCGCTGCGCTGCCCTGTTTGCCCGCCTGGAAGGCATCGTCGATACGGACAAGTTCACCTTCGAGCTGCTGAATGGCAGCGCCGATGTGGAGATACTCGATCTGGAAAAGGGCATGGTGCGCGTTGACCTCGGCCGCCCCAGCTTCCGCCCGGAAGCCATCCCCGCCAAGATCAGCGGCTCCCGCGTGGTGAGCGTGCCGCTGGAGCTGCCCAGCGCCCGCGTGCGTGCCACGCTGGTCTCTGTGGGCAACCCGCATTGCGTAGTGTTTGTCGATGATGTGGACAGTTACCCGGTAGAAAAAATCGGCCCGCAGATCGAACAGCATGAGCTGTTCCCGCATAAGATTAATGCAGAATTCGTGCAGATGCTGGATGATGACCACTGCAAGATGCGCGTCTGGGAGCGCGGCGTAGGGGAGACCTACTGCTGCGGCACCGGCGCGGCGGCCAGTATGCTGGCGGCGCAGGCCAACGGCTACTGCGGCGATGAGCTGAAAGTTATCATGCGCTACGGCCTGCTGCAGGTCAGCCGCAAAGAAGAGCATGTACTGCTGGAAGGCCCGGCGGTACTGGTGGGCTATATCGATTATCGCCTCTGATACCCGGTTTTACGCTTAAACAGGAGGAATTATGGGACTTTTTGCTGATTTATTCGGCTCCCGCAAAAAAATGGCCACCGTGCCTGCCGCCCCGAAGCCGAAAGTGCCGCCGAAGATCGGCCTGGCGCTGGGCGGCGGCGGCTTCAAAGGCGCGGCGCATATCGGCGTGCTGAAGGTACTGGCCGAGCACGGCATCAAGATCGACTATATCGCCGGCACTTCCGTCGGCTCGGCGGTGGCGGCGCTGCATGCTTCCGGATGTCCGCTTTCGGATATGGAAGCGCTGCTGATGGACGACGGACTGGCCAAGATGTTCAAGCTGCGCCCCGGCCGCCGCGGCCTCATCCCCGGCACCGCCTATACGGAGCGCGTGCGGGAAATGACGCGCGGCCGCCGCATCGAAGAGATGGACATCCCGCTGCGTATCATCGCCGTAGACCTGCTCAGCTGGAACAAGGTCGTCTTTTCCGAAGGCGATGCGGCGCTGGCGGTGCGCGCCTCTTCGGCTGTTCCGGCGGTCTTCACCCCGGTGGAGCTGAACGGCATGCTGCTGGCAGACGGCTACCTGCTGGATAATTGCCCCGGCGGCGTGGTGCGTGATATGGGCGCCGATATCGTCATCGCGGTCAGCCTCTCCACGCCCTCTTACGGCGATCCCGGCGGTCTGCTCGGCATCGTCAACCGCTCGCTGAACATCGCCACTTCCGGCCATCAGGTCATCGATGCGGATATAATCCTCCGCCCGATCAAAGAAGCCAGCGATATGCTGGATGACAGCCATATGCAGGAACACTTCCGCCTTGGCGAAGAGGTGACCCGCGCCCATATTGATGAGATCAAAGCGCTGATCGAAGCGCGTACCAAATAAAGCAAGCATTAAGGAGTTGCACTTTATGAACATTGCTATTGCCCAGATGGAAGTTTTCCCCGCTGATCTGCGCAAGAATAAACAGACTATGCTCACGCTCATCGACGCCGCCCGCACCGCCGGTGCACAGGTGGTGATGTTTCCGGAACTGGCCGTATCCGGCCTGCTGGTGGGCGATTACTGGCAGCGCGGCAGCTTTATTGCCGACTGCCTGCAGATCGGCGAAGAACTGGCCGCCGCCGCACCTGATCTGACGCTGATCTTCGGCAATATCGGCCTGCGTGAAGGCAAGCTGTGTAACTGCGTCTATATGTCGGTAAACGGCGAGCTGGGCCGGCTGGAAGCGCCGCTGGGCGGCAGCTATATCCCCGGCGCCTATGAGGTGTTTGCCGCGGATAATCAGTATCAGGTCTATAATCTGGAGATCGGCGGCAAGATTTGCCGTACTGCCTTCCTGCTGGGTGACTGGCGCGATGCTGAGCTGCCTTGCACCGCAGCGGATGTGGATCTGCTGGTCAATCTCTCTTCCGCGCCTTATATCGTGGGCAGCGATTTCAGCCAGCCCTATGTAGAAGGACGCGCCTTTATCCAGCTCAACTCCATCGGCCTGCAGGCCATCGAAAAGCGTAACTATGTCTTCCCCGGCGGCAGCTGCTTCCGCTCCGCCAAGGGCGATATCACCGCTTCTGCGCCGATGTTCAAAGAACGTCTGCTGCTGGCCGACCTGTGGCAGAGCGGCGAGGTGGTGGCCTCGCTGACCGCCGCAGAATCCCTGGGCGGCGTGCTGATCTATGCCGCCGGCGCTTTCTGCCGTCAGATCGGCGTGGAAAAGGCGGTCATCGGCGTCTCCGGCGGTATCGATTCGGCGGTGGCGGCCTGCGTCTACACCGCAGCTCTGGGCAAAGATAATGTGCTGCTGGTCAATATGCCCACCGAGCATAACTGCAAGCAGACCATCGCCCTGGCCAAACAGCTGGCCAAGGCTATCGGCGCGCCCTGCATCTCCATGCCGCTCTTCGACAGCCTCAGTCAGCTGCGTAAGCAGCTGGCCCATGTGCAGCTGCACGGCGAGGCGGTCAAGCTTTCCGGCACGGCCTGGGAAAGCGTACAGTCCCGCGAACGTACCCGCTATCTGGCAGCCCTCGCGGCGGCCTGCGGCGGCATCTTCACCGATAATGGCAACAAAGCGGAGGCTGCCGTCGGCTATGCCACCTTCTACGGCGATCTGGCCGGTGCTTTTGCCGTGCTGGGCGATCTGTGGAAATATCAGGTCTATCAGGCTGCGGAATACCTGCAGAGCATCTTCCCCGATGCGCCGCTGCAGCAGATCGCCGCGCTGCGTCCTTCCGCCGAGCTTTCGGCCGAGCAGAGCATCGATGCCGGCCTTGGCGATCCGCTGACCTATGCCTATCACGATCATCTGCTCCGCTCCTGGGCCGAGCAGGGCAGCACTCCCTACGATATCCTGCGCCATTATGTAGATGGCGATCTGGCTGAATACCTCGGCTGCGATGCCGAAATCATCGCGGAGCTGTTCCCCACGGCAGCAGAAATCGCCGCCGATATCGAGCGCTGGTGGCTGCAGTATCGCGGCCTGGCCGTGGCCAAGCGTCTGCAGGCCCCGCCGTTCCTGGTACTCTCTGCCTGCCCCTTAAGCCAGCGCGAAGAGGTACAGAGCGCGGTCTACTTCTGCAACGATTATCTGCAGCTGCGTAAAGAAGCGGTGGGTAACTGATATGAACAGCATCACCGTTGCCGCACCCGCCAAGATCAACTGGCGGCTGGAGATACTGGGCAAACGCGCCGATGGCTATCATATCCTGCGTATGCTCAATCAGCAGGTAGAGCTGGCCGATGCCGTGACGCTGAAGCTGGCCGATGCCGACACCTGCACCGCCTCCGTGCCCATCGAAGGCGCCAATCTGGCGCTGAAAGCCTGGCTGAAGCTGAAAGAGCAGCTGGGACGCACGGAGTGCCTGCATATCCATATCGAGAAGAATATCCCGCTGGCGGCAGGCTTGGCCGGCGGCTCTGCCGATGCCGCAGCCGTATTGCGCGGTGCGGTGCAGCTGCTGCAGCTGCCCATCAGCGATGCGGAACTGCTGGCGCTGGGTCTGAGCCTCGGTGCGGATATCCCCTTTTGCCTTACCGGCGGTCTGATGCTGGTAGAGGGCATCGGCGAAGAGCTGACGCCGCTTACCCCCAGCCGCCGCCTGCTGGTCATCGCCAATCCCGGCTGTCAGCAGTCCACCAAGGCGGTCTTTGCCGCCTGTGGCGCGGCGGTGGCAGCTGCCCGTGATGAGGGCAGGGGAGAGGCGCTGGCTTTGGCGGAGTCTCTGGGCGGTGCAACTGCCGCAGCGGTGGCGGCGCTTTGCCGCAACGATATGCTGGCGGCAGCGGAGCAGCTTTCGCCGCAGATCGGCGAGCTGATGGCCGACTTTGCCGCGCTGGGACTTGCCCCGCAGCTCTCCGGCAGCGGCGCTACCGTATTTGCCCCCTGCGATGACCCGCAGCTGGCGGAGCAGGCGGTGGCGCGCCTGAAAGAGCGCTGGCCCTTTGCCGTAGCCTGCCACACCATAGCCTAAACCCAAAAGCCCCTGCATATCGCCGGGGCTTTGCCTGATTAGGAGGTAACATTATGATTTACACTTCCGTAGAACAGCTGATCGGCCGCACGCCACTGCTGCAGCCGCAAAAACTGGCCGCACATTACGGCCTTAAAGCCCGCCTGCTGGTGAAGATAGAGGGCGGCAATCCCGGCGGCTCGATCAAAGACCGCGTGGCGCTGGCGATGATCGATGCGGCAGAAGCGGCGGGCAAGCTCGCTCCCGGCGGCACCATCATCGAGCCGACCAGCGGCAATACCGGCATCGGCCTCTGCCTGCTGGCGGCGGTGCGCGGCTACCGCGCCATCATCGTCATGCCGGACAGCATGAGCGTGGAGCGCCAGCAGCTGATGCGTGCCTATGGCGCCGAAGTGGTGCTGACCCCCGGCGCGGAGGGGATGCGCGGCTGCATCGCTAAGGCCGAAGAGCTGGCCAAGGAGCTGCCGGGCAGCTTCATCCCCGCGCAGTTCGATAACCCCGCCAATCCGGCTGCCCACTATGCCACCACCGGCCCGGAGATCTGGCAGGATACGGCGGGCGAGGTAGATATTTTCGTCGCGGGCGCGGGTACCGGCGGTACGGTCAGCGGCTGCGGCAAGTACCTGAAGGAGCAAAACCCCGCGGTGCAGGTGGTGGCGGTAGAGCCCGCCGCATCGGCGCTGCTTTCCGGCGGTAAGGCCGGCCCGCACGGTCTGCAGGGCATCGGCGCCAACTTCATCCCCGCCGTGCTGGATAGAAGCGTCATCGATAAGGTGATGCCGGTATGGGAAGCCGACGCCTACAAGCTGGCCTGGGCAATGGCCGAGCTGGAAGGGCTGCTGATCGGCATCAGCGGCGGCGCGGCTCTTTCCGCGGCGGTAGATCTGGCGCAGAAAGAAGAAAACGCCGGCAAGACCATCGTGGT
>JAFXLH010000091.1 GCA_017531315.1 Bacillota bacterium | reverse complement strand
GCCACTTCCCTTTCCATGGTCTGCGGTAAGCCCATCGCCCCGGCGCTGCTGGCCGCGGCTGCGGCTACCTACGGGCGGCCGGGCATCGTGGCGGCCGTGCCGCTGCTGCTGGGGCTGGCCACGGTGCTGCCGCTGGCGGACTTATTTACATACGGCGCGATTTTGCTGCTGCTTTCGATGATATTTTTGCTCTACCGCGTGGACAGCCGCCGCCAATGGCTGATCATGCCCTCGGTAGTCACGGCTACGGTGCTGGTGAGCAAGGGGCTGGTGATATCGCTGCAATCCTACAGCAGCTACCTGCTGCTGATCAGCATCTTCGAATCGCTGCTGGCGGCGGGGCTGACGCTGGTCTTTATGGTGGGCCTGCAGGCGCTGCGCCGCTTCACGCTGCAGCGGCGCTTCTCTTCCGATGAGGCGGTGTGCCTGTTTATCGGCGCGATGGCCTGCATCAGCGGGCTTAGCGGCGTGACGGTATATGGGGTGGAGCTGCAGAGCGTGATGAGCCGCCTGCTGATCATCGTCGTGGCATTCCTGGGCGGTGCGGGCGCGGGCGCGGCGGCGGGGGCGATGATCGGCATCGTGCCCAGCCTCTCCACGATCATGGAGCCGACGCTGATCGCCACCTATGCCTTCTCCGGCCTGCTTTCGGGCGTATTTGCCGGCTTCGGGCGGCTGGGCTCGGCGATGGGCTTCATCCTCGGCAATCTGATATTGGCGCTGTATGTGATGAGCGCGGCAGAGCTGACGGCAGCCCTGCTGGCGACATTGGCAGCTTCCGCCATCTTCTTCATTCTGCCCAAGCGCCTGTATCAGCTGCTGGCACGGGCCTTTTCCGTGCAGGGCATCAAAAATACGCAGGAAGAGAAGAATGAGCGCCTGCTGAAAATGGCGGTGCGCCGCCTGCGCAGCTCCGGCTGGGTATTCCGCGATCTGGGCAATGCGCTGGCAGAGATAGCCGTGGAGCCGGAGAGCGCGGCGGAAGATAATCTGCAGCTCTCGCTGCATCAGCTGAACCGGCAGCTGTGCGGCCAATGCTCGCTGCGCGATATCTGCTGGCGCATGGATTATGCAGAGACCTATGCCGGAGTCCTGAGCCTTTTCGACGCGGTGCGGGATAACGGCTCTGCTACGCTTAAAGATGCGCCGGAAAACTTCGTCAAGCGCTGCCCGCATATCAAAGAGCTGATCGCCGTGGTCAACTGCCTCTACGATAACTACTGCCTGAGCAACTTCTGGCAGGCGCAGCGGCAGGGCAGCCGGATGCTGCTGGCGCGGCAGCTGGCCGGGGTGGCGGAAGTGATGGAGCATATCGCCGGGGAAGTGAGCGACTTCGGCGAAGAACGGGAAATACTGGAACGCGAATTGCAGCGGGCGCTGGCGCAGCGCGGCCTGCCGGTGGATAGCGCCGGGATGCTGGGCATCAGCAGCCGCGGCATCGATGTATGGGCGCAGTACCGCGAATGCCCCGGCGAGCTGGTCTGCCGTCATGCGGTGGAAGATGAGGTATCGCGGTTGCTGGGCTGCGACTTTCTGGTGCATGAGCAGAATTGCGGCGGTCAGGGCTGCCTGGAGCGCTGCCGTTACCGCCTGCTGGCGCGCGGTGCTTACAGTATCAGCGTGGGCAAGGCGCAGCTGGCGGCCGGGCAGGCCGGGGTCTGCGGCGATAGCGGCGGCTCGCTGCTGCTGGACGAGGGCAAGCAGCTGCTGATGATCAGCGACGGCATGGGCATGGGCGAACGGGCGGCGCAGGAGAGCGAGGCGGCATTGACGCTGGTCTCCAAGCTGCTGGAGGCCGGCTTCATGCAGGATACCGCCATCGATACGGTAAATGCGGCGCTGTCGCTGCGGGGTACGGAAGAGAGCTTCGTCACGCTGGATCTGTGCATCATCGACCTGTTCAGCGGGCAGGCCGATTTCATCAAGACCGGCGCTTCGGTCAGCTTTATCAAGCGCGGCCGCGCCGTCAAGGTCATCCGCGGCAGCAGCCTGCCGGTGGGTATGCTCTACAGCATCGACAAAGAGGTGATATCGGAGCAGATATTGCCGGGCGATATGATAGTGATGGCATCGGACGGGCTGCTGGAGGGCGGCGTGCAGGATGATGCCGGCTGGCTGGCGCGCATCATCGAGCAGGCCACCGCCAATCAGCCGCAGGCGCTGGCCGAATACCTGCTGGACAAGGTGGTCGCCTTGAGCCGCGGGCAGGTGCGCGACGACATCACCGTGCTGGTGGCGCAGCTGGGGCAAATAGCCTGAAGGGCAGGAAAACGGACACGAGGGGCGAAAAAGCAATAAGAGCTTTTTCGCCCTTATTATTTGGAGGTAGGCATATGCGGCAGCAGGTACGAGAATATATTGAAAAGTATGAACTGATCCGCCCCGGGCAGCTGGTGCTGGCGGCGGTATCCGGCGGGCGCGACTCGCTGGTGATGCTGCATCTGCTGGCATCGCTGCGCTATGAGCTGGGCTTTTCGCTGGCGGCGGCTACCTTCGATCATGGCCTGCGTGCTGAAGCGGCAGAAGAGGTGCGCTTCGTGGAAGCGGTCTGCCGCTCTATGGCTGTGCCCTGCTATGCGGGCAAGGTTGCGGAGGCGCTGCCCGAGGCTAATCAGGAGGCAGCGGCGCGCGACGCCCGCTATGCCTTTTTGCGCCGTACCGCGGCGGAAGTGGGGGCTGAGCGCATCGCCGTGGCGCATCATGCGCTGGACCAGGCAGAAACGCTGCTGATGCATCTGCTGCGCGGCTGCGGGCTGGAGGGGCTGGCGGCGATGGCGCCGCAGGAGCAGGATATCATCCGCCCGCTGCTGGAGGTGCTGCCGGAGACGCTGGACGCCTATGTGGCGGAGCATCAGCTGGAATTCTGCACCGATGAGAGCAACTTTTCGCCGCGCTATCTGCGTAATAATATCCGCCTGCAGCTGATACCGCAGCTGCAGCAGTACAACCCGCGCCTGACGGAGGCGCTCTCGGCCACGGCGGAGATCTGCCGCACCGACGAGCAACTGCTGGATCAGCTGGCAGAAGAGGCGCTGGCCGAGCTGTGGCTGGATGAGCAGCAGGCGCTGGAATACGAGGGGCTGCTGGAGCTGCCGGAGGCGCTGGCGCGGCGCGTGGTGCGAAAGGCCTTCGCGCTGGTGGCAGGGGAGAGCCTTAGCTACGAGCATACGCTCAGCGTATTGGCGCTGGATGATGAGCAGGCGGCGACGCTGCCGCGCGGCTGGGTGGCCTACCTGCGCGGTCAGCTGATCTTCGCCAAAAGTCAGCCGCCGCTGCCGGAATACGACTATCTGCTGCCGCTGCAGCTGAGCGATAAGTGGCTGCCGATCGGCGACAGCGGCTGGGAATACCGCCTGCAGAAGACCGACCTGCCGCTGCGCAGCGTCGGCCCTTACCGCCTGATGCTGGAAGAGGCGGAGCTGCCGCAGCTGCGTCTGCGCAGCCGCCGCGACGGCGATCATATACCCTCGCAGGGGCGCCGCGGCAAAAAGAAACTGAAAGAGCTGTTTATGGAACAAAAGATCCCCCGCTTCCGCCGCTGCGGCTGGCCGATTCTGGAAAAGGACGGCGAGATCATCTTTGTTCCCGGTCTGTGGCGGCGCAGCGGCAAAGAGGGCAATGTGGTGCTCTCGCTGCGCGAAAAGCGCTGAGGTGCGGCTTAAATGCTGAATTTTTGGTGAAACTAAGCTGAAAAGGCCGCAAAATGGGCAAATACTCAACAATTGGCATTTAATTTCTGCCAATAGTATTTGAAAATCGCGCCTGCATATGATATAATCTATTGATGTATTGATAGGTTAGTCGGGGCGCAGTCCCCTGTGATGAAAGGAGTACCGGTTTGAGCAAACTGTTTAAGAATATAACCGTATTTGTGCTGCTGGTCGCCCTGGTGATGTCTTTTTACACCTGGGGCGGTACCGGCAATACGATAGAATCCTACAACTACACGCAATTTACGGATAAGCTGGCGGCGGGCGAGATCGTCAAGGCCACCGTATCCAATGAGCGTGAAGCCGGCCGCTACACTATCGCCGGCGAACTGGCCGACGGCACGTTGTTCACCGTGCAGACCGCGCCGGTGCCGGAACTGGTGGCAGAAATGGATGCTGCCGGCATCGACGTCACTTATAATGCCATCACCACCTCCTGGTGGGCCTCGATGCTGGCTACCGTGATCCCGATGCTGCTGATCGTGGGTATTTTCCTCATCTTCATGCAGCAGGGTCAGGGCGGCGGCAAGGTGATGCAGTTCGGCAAGACCAAGGCCAAGCTGCACAGCGATGACAAAAAGAAAGTCACCTTCAATGATGTTGCCGGCGTGGACGAAGTAAAAGAAGAGCTGGAAGAAGTTGTCAGCTTCCTCAAAGATCCGCGCAAATACAATGCCATCGGCGCCCGCATCCCCAAGGGCGTACTGCTGTACGGCCCGCCCGGCTGCGGTAAAACCCTGCTGGCCCGTGCTGTGGCCGGTGAAGCCGGTGTCGATTTCTTCTCCCTCTCCGGTTCCGACTTTGTAGAAATGTTCGTCGGCGTCGGCGCCAGCCGTGTCCGCGATCTGTTCGATCAGGCCAAGAAGCATGCTCCCTGCATCATCTTCATCGATGAGATCGATGCTGTGGGCCGTCAGCGCGGCGCCGGTTTGGGCGGCGGCCACGATGAACGCGAGCAGACCCTGAACCAGCTGCTGGTAGAAATGGACGGCTTTGCCTCCAATGACGGTATCATCGTCATGGCTGCTACCAACCGCCCGGATATCTTAGACCCCGCTTTGCTGCGTCCCGGCCGCTTCGACCGCGAGATCACCGTGGATGCGCCGGATGTCAACGGCCGCAAGGAGATCCTCGGCGTACATGCCAAGGGCAAGCCGCTGGCCAGCGATATCGACCTGGATGTTATCTCCCGCCGTACCCCCGGCTTTACCGGTGCGGACCTGGCCAATGTGCTGAACGAAGCTGCGCTGCTGGCGGCCCGCCGCGGTGCGACCAAAATCTATATGGAAGACATGGAACAGGCCGTGGAACGCGTTATCGCCGGCCCGGAAAAGAAGTCCCGTGTCATCTCCGACAAGGAAAAACGCCTGGTATCTTATCACGAAGCGGGACACGCGGTAGTATCTTTCTACCTGCCCAATACCGATCCGCTGCATAAGATCTCTATCATTCCCCGCGGCCGCGCCGGCGGTTATACGCTGCTGCTGCCCAAGGAAGACCGTAACTACGTCACCCGCTCCCAGATGCTGGATTCTCTGCCGATGCTGCTGGGCGGCCGTGTGGCGGAAGCCATCGTGCTGAAGGATATCAGCACCGGCGCCCAGAACGACCTGGAACGCGTCACCCAGACCGTGCGCGAAATGATCACCCGCTACGGTATGAGCGAAGAGCTGGGCTCCATGACCTTCGGCAATCAGCAGAATCACGCCGTATTCCTCGGCCGCGACCTTTCCCGCGACCGCGATTACAGCGAAGCCACCGCCTATGCCATCGATAAAGAAGCCCGCGCAATGGTGGATGCCGCCTATGCCCGCTGCGAAAGCATCCTCACCGAGCATATCGATAAGCTGCATCAGGTAGCGGCGCTGCTGATGATCAAGGAAACCATCGATGCCGATGAATTCTACCAGATCATGCGCGGCGAACAGCCTGCCGCCGCAGCCGTGCAGGAAGCCATCGCCGAAACTGCGGAAGCTGCCCCGGCTGAAACTGCAGAAGCCGTAGAAGCGGTAGAAGCGGTTGCCCCGGTCATCACCGCCGAAGCACCGGAAGTGAACATCTCCTTCGATGCGCCTGCCGATGCCGATAAATAAGCATTAACACTAAGCGCCACCATTTAGGTGGCGCTTTTCACTTTTTCTTATCACTTTGGCTGGCAATTTGCGCCGATATGTAGTAAAATAAGATATTAAGAGAAAATGAGGTGCGTTATGCAGGTAAGATATATCGATAAAGCACTGGCCGCGGCAGAGATGGAACGCATCGGCGTCAGCCGCGCCGGAATACGCATCATGAAGGATAAATGCGAGATCCTCTGCCTGAAGGTGGACGGCCTTGCCATGCCCGCTGCCAATATCCTCAAGCAGGAGATGCTGGCCATCGGCGGCGATGCGGCGCTGGAACGCGACGCGGTATATGGCGGCGAGCGTACTACCTCGGCTCTGCTGATGGCCACACCGCGCCAGTACCGCCGTCTCATCGAGCGCCTGCCGCAGCAGCCGTTTAAGCTGGCGCAGCTGGCGGGGGAGGTAGCGGCGCTGCTGGATGCGCGTACCGCCCATCCGGAGATAGTGCTGGCGGATGGCCGCGTGCTCGCGGCGGACAAGCCGCTGCTGATGGGCATACTCAATGTCACGCCGGACAGCTTCCATGACGGCGGCTGTTACTTCGATACTGAGGCGGCGCTGCGGCAGGTGGATAAGCTGATCGCTGCGGGGGCGGATATCATCGATATCGGCGGTGCTTCCAGCCGACCCGGTCATACCCCGCTCAGCGCGGAAGAGGAATGGCTGCGCCTGCAGCCGCTGCTGACGCAACTGCAGCAGCAGGGCTGCGCCGTGCCGCTTTCCGTAGATACCGACCAGGTGGCGGTAGCGCGGGCGGCGCTGGAGCATGGCGTGGATATTATCAACTATGTAGGCGGCGACCTTAATGATGAGATATTTGCTCTCGCCGCTGCGACCAAAGCGCCGCTGGTGCTGATGCATCGCGCGGGCGTGGAGGGCGAGCATGGCGATATCTGCGCCGAGGTGGCGGAATATTTCCGCGCTGCCATGGCGCGCGGCGTGGAGCTGGGCATGGATGAAAAGCAGTTCATCTTAGACCCCGGCCCAGGCTTCAATAAGAGTGTAGAAGAAAACTTGCAGCTGATGCAGAATTTGAGCAGCTTTGCCGCCTTTGGCCTGCCGCTGCTTTCCGCCTTTTCGCACAAGCGCTTCATCAGCGCCATCAGCGGCGGCGATACGGCGGCCGGTAATGCGGCGGCGGCAGTATGGTCGCTGATGCAGGGCGCGATGCTGCTGCGTGTGCATGATGTGGCGGAGCTGCGCCCGGTCGTGGATGCGGCATGGGCGATAAAAGGAGAGAGCCGATGAGCAATATGGACAGAATCGAATTGCGCCAGCTGAAATTTACCGCCTGCCACGGCGTTTATCCGCAGGAAAAGACCAACCCCCAGCCTTTTTGTCTGGACCTGACTCTCTATCTGCCGCTGCAGCCGGCCGCCAAAAGCGGTGATCTGGCGCTGACGGTCAACTATGCGGAACTGTATGATCGGGTGCGAAGCCTGGTAGAAGATACCACGGTAGACCTGATCGAAACGCTGGCTGAGCAGATCGCCGAGCTGGCACTTAGCTATCCGCCGGTGCAGAAGGTGCAGGTAGCTTTGGAAAAATCGCAGGCCGCGCCGCTGAAAGGTATGCCCTTCCGCGCCGCCGTGGTCATCGAAAGGAAACGTGTATGAGCCGCGTCTACTTAGGGCTGGGCAGCAACCTTGGCGATAGCCGCGCTCTGCTGCGCCTGGTGCCGCAGCAGCTGACCGCAGCCGGGGTGGAGATCATCGCCGCCTCTTCGCTGTATCGCAGCGAGCCGTGGGGCGGCGTGCCGCAGCCGCCGTTCCTCAATGCGGTACTGGCGGTAGAAACGGAAATGCCGCCGCATACGCTGCTGGATCTGTGCCAAGGCATCGAGCTGGCGGCGGGGCGTGAGCGCAAAGTCCACTGGGGCGCGCGCACGCTGGATATAGATATACTGCTCTTTGGCGAAGAGCAGATCGACGACGAGCGCCTGCAGGTGCCGCATCCCTATCTGACGCAGCGGGAATTTGTGCTGGCGCCGCTGGCCGAGCTTTCCCCGCAGCTGAGCGTGAAGGGGAAAACGGTAGCTACGTGGCTCTCGGAGCTGCCGCCGCAAGGCGTGCAGCGCATCGAAAACAGTAAAACTTGGTGACCCCCAATTAACCGGAAACGAGGATTGCCGATGCAGCAAGATCTTAGTCAAAAACGCGTATTTGCCATTATCAACCCCGTGGCGGGCGGCGGTCGCTGCCGCGCCATCTGGGAAAAGATGCTGCCGCAGCTGGAAGCCGGGCTGCCGGACTTTTTCTGGCAGTATACGGAAAGCGCCGAGAGTGCGCCGCTGCAGGTGCGCCGCGCTATTTGCGAGCAGGGCGCGCAGGTGATCGTGGTGGTGGGCGGCGACGGCTGCATGCACGATGCGCTGAACGGCCTGCTGGAAGACGACGCCCTGCTGCGCGAGGATCTGGTCTTCGTGGCGTATCAGGCGGGCAGCGGCTGCGATCTGGCGCGCACTATCTACGAAGGCAAACAGCCGCCGCTGCTGCAGCTGCTGCGCGAAGGCGTGGTGCAGCGCGTGGATATCGGCCGCTGCGACCATATCAACCACGCGGGGCAGCCGGCACATCGCTATTTCCTCAATGCCTCTGATGTGGGCGTGGGCGCCGAGACCTGCGTGATGATCAACCGCAAAAACGGCCTGCTGAAGCGCGTGCTGCGTAATGGCAAGCTGGTATTCGGAATTGCCGGCTTTTTGGCGCTGCTGACGATGAAGTATCAGAAGATGCACATTTACGCCGATGACCGCCACTACGAGGGCCGCTATATGCTGGCGGCGCTGGGCAACGGCCGCTACATGGGCGGCGCGATGCTGCTTTTCCCCGATGCCCAAATGGACGACGGGGAAATGGACCTGATGTTTGCGGAAAAGATGGGCTGGCTGGAGATCTGCCGCTTCTTCCTCAAAGTGTATGACGGCAGCGTGGTGAAGCTGAAGAAGGTGCATACGGAGCGCTGCAGCCACCTGCGGGTGGAGGTAGAAGGCAAGCCGCTGGTATTCGAGCTGGACGGCGAGCTGCCCGGCACCAGCCCGGCGGAATTCACTATTCTGCCGAAAGCGCTGCCGCTGCTGTTCCCCGGAGCATAATAAGATGGATTTTGTATACATTGTAGAATGTGCGGACGGCACGCTGTATACCGGCTGGACCACCGACGTGGAAAAGCGGCTGCAGACGCATAATGCGGGCGAAGGCGCCAAATATACGCGCAGCCGCCGCCCGGTGCGCCTGCTCTACAGCGAGCCCTGCGCCGATAAGAGCGCTGCCCTGAAGCGGGAAGCGGAGATAAAGCGCCTTTCGCGGGCGGATAAGCTGGCCCTGATCGCCGGCAAGGAGTAATAATATGAACATTTCTACCAAAGGACGATACGGACTGCGCGCTCTTCTCGATCTGGCGCAACATTATGAAGAAGGGCTGGTATCGCTGGCTGCCATCGCGCAGCGCCAGCAGATATCGGAAGGTTATCTGGAGCAGCTGATGATGCCGCTGCGTAAAGCCGGGCTGATCAGCAGCACCCGCGGCGCCATGGGCGGCTATCGCCTCTCGCGCCCGCCGCAGGAGATAAAGGTAGGCGAGGCCTTCCGCGTATTGGAAGGGCCGCTGGCGCTGATCTCCTGCATCAGCGAAGACGGGGCGACTCCCTGCGCTCAGGGCGGCAGCTGCGGCAGCCGCTTCATCTGGAGCGAGGTGCAGAATGCCATCGACGCGGTGCTGGATAAGTACAGCCTGCTCGATCTGCTGGAACAGGAACGCGGCCACAGCTGCAGCGGCTGCAAATAAGCAAACAAAAAGCACCCTCTTTTTGAGGGTGCTTTTTTGGTATCTCAGTTCAGCGCGAAGCTCATCAGCAGCAATATGCCGATCAGCAATAGGCCGCCGCCGATATAGAGATAGGGCTTTTCCCGGTAGCTGCGGTATTTGCTGAACAGCTGGGTGGCGCCGCCGAAGAACAGCAGCGAGAGGCTGCCCTTCCAGGCCGGGTTGCCTTTGAAGAGGCAGATGAGGGTCAGTATCTGCGTGGCGGCGATCATATATTCCAGCGCATGGCTTTGCTCGCGGTTGTGCTCTTGGTTAAGATTGTGGGTGTTGCTCATTTGTCATTCCTCCCCAACTTATCGGCTGCTGATTGCTATAGCAGCTGTAATTATGCATCCCGGCGGTGAAGCGCTGTTGATACCACCGTGATATAAGGCTGAAATCTTAACAGCGAAGCAACAAAAAATAGGTGCTCTTGGCGAGCACCTATTTGCATTACACAAAGTTGCGCGGGTATTGCTTCTGCAAGCGGCTGCGAACTTTATGCGCCAGCGGCAGGAACAGCACTAATTTCAGGATATCGAAGGGGATATAGGGCAGGCAGGCTAGCGCGAAGGCGGCCTTGACGGAGGTGGACATCACCAGCGAGAAATGTAGCGCACCGAGGATCAGGCACACGGCATCGGCGATGATGCAGGCGGCGACGGTGCGGGGCAGGGAATAGCGCCCCTTAAGCAGCAG
>JAFXLH010000090.1 GCA_017531315.1 Bacillota bacterium | reverse complement strand
TTTTACTTTGAGTCCTTTTGGCTCTTTACTTAAAAAAGAAATTAAAAAAGGACAAATTGCTATTTTGGCTTTGTTGTCGCTGTTCAGTTCTCAAAGATCGCTCTTTTTCGCAGGCGCTTTTCTCAAGCGCGCTTGCTTATCTTAACACCTCGCAAACCGTTTGTCAAGCACTTTTTTCAACAATTTTTATTGTTTATTTCGTGCTCGTTTGTGGTTTGTTCGGCAGCCCCTCGGTGAGGTGCCTTACGAATATACCACAAAGCGTTCCGGTTTGTCAAGCACAAATTTTGGAAATTTGTGATTTTCTTTTTCAAGATCGAGGTGGGCGTCACACCTTCGCGTAACGCGCTTTGCTAATATATCACACCCGCAAGCAGAAAGTCAACCCCTATTTCGCACTTTTTTCAAACTATTTTGCACAAAAGAGAAACGGCCAGCTAGATGCCGACCGTTTATTTGACTATTGTTGTTTTTAATATATATAGTAGAAATGTAGCTTATTCCACCTCGAAGCCGATCATCAGGCCGCCTTTTTCCGCGTAATAGCTGCACAAACCGCGGGTGGGTTCGATGCGAACCACGGCATCCGGGAAGTCTGCCAGGACGATCTCCTTCAGCGAAGTAGCGGTCTTCTCATTGAAGCAGTTGTCGATGACCAGCTTGCCGCCCTTGTAGCCGAGGCGCTTCATATTCTTGTAGATGCCCGCCAATGCCGCCTTTTCGCCGCGGCACTTATCGGTGGGATTGAGCTGACCTTCAGCGCTGACGTCGCCGACCATGCGGATGCCGATCAGGCCGGCGATCTTGGCCACGGCGTGGCTGACGCGGCCGTTATTGGCCAGATTGTGCAGCGATTCGAGAGAGAAGACCAGCGAAGTGCCATTTTCCTTATATTCCACGATCTCTTTGCAGACGGTCTCGTAGTCTTTGCCTTCCATCACCAGATCACGCAGCTTTTCCACGTGCATCTTCTGCTCGCCGCCGGCGGTATAGGAATCGAGAACGAAGACGCGCTTGCCGGGGTTGTCTTCTTCGTAGTTCTGCTTGGCGGTCATGGCGGCATTGTAGCTGCCGGAGAGGGTGCTGATGATGGTGACGCAGTAGATGATATCGTAATCTTCAAAAGCAGCCAGCCAATCGCCGACGCCGGGGCAGGCGGTGCTGGATTTGCCGCTGTAGCTGCTCATCTCTTTGACCATCTGAGCCACGTCCAGATCCGCGGTATCCACGTATTCCTTGACATCGGTATTGATCTTGAGCGGCACCACCTGGAACGGGATCGGGCCTTCTATGCCCACCATATTGGAAGCGGAGTCGGTAACGATCTTAACTCTCATGGCAAAAACTCCTTAATTAGCTAATTCCACAAAACCCTGCTGAGGTTTTCCGAAAACTCGTTGACGGATATATATTATTCGCTTTTCGGTTATCTGTCAAGCAAATTTTGTGTAAATCCTGCATCGCAGCCGTGCCCCTATTATATCCCCCGCCGCCACCGCCCGTCCAATACCAAAGCCGCGAGGCAGCTATATGCCCCGATATATAGCAAACAGGGCGAGGTCTCCCCCGCCCTGCTTCGACTATTGCTGCCACAGCAGCTTTTCGCCGTCTTTACTTATATATACAACTTTGTGTATCTGCTTGAATTCCAGCATCACGCCGCTGCCGCTGCCGTCCTTGGCCTTATTGCCCAGCAGCGTGGTCTTGGCGCCGCTGATGGCCACCACGCCGTCGCCGCTGTTTTCCGCGTCGAACTCGATGCGCTTGATATTGTACGGGCTCTGCCAGCTAAGCACGGAGATATACTTATCGCGCTCCACCACCTCTTCGGATACATTGATGCGTAGCTCAGTTTCATCCTCCGCCGGCGGCTCGTCGGTGACAGGTATGGGATTCACGCGCTCCTTGCCATCCATCTCCACCACCGTCTGCCCGGCCGGATTGAAATAGATGCTGACCATCTCGCTGTCATCATCCGGCCCGGCGCTCACCCATACCGCCGTCGGGCCGTCCGCACATTCCGCCTGCGCCGACTCACGCAGCGGTTGCGCCAGCTCGCTCAGCGGCAGCACCTGCACCTCTACCGAAAAATCGTCCACGCTTTTCAGCGGCAGCTGAAACAGCACCTGCCAGCTGCCAAAGAGCAGCACCAGCCCCAGCAGCGCGCCCAGTACCGCGCGCCGCGTCTTGCTGTTCAGGCGGCGTTTCACCTGCAGCAGGCTGCCCTGCAGCTGCTGCTCCTGTTCCTGCATTTGTTTTTGCATATATTGCTCCCTTTCCGCTTCAAAAGGGTCTTCGCCCTGCATCAGGCGGTACAGCTGCGCGCATTCCGCACATACGGCGATATGCTCTTCCACCGCCGCCCGGCTTTCCGCCGCCGCCACCTCGTCCAGATACAGGGGCAGCAGATCCCTGATGATGCCGCAAGCATATTTCATTCCAATCCCTCCCGTATCTGCATTTTGGCCCGATAATAGGCTACCCGCGCCCAGCTTTCCGTCTTATCGAAGAGCACGGCGATCTGCACATAGGACAATTCGCCGAATGTGCGCAGCAAAAATACCTCTTTGTACGGTTCGCGCAGCCGATGCAGCGCCGCGTAGAGCTGCATAGCCAGCTCCTTATCCGCTATCTGCATCTCTACAAGATGCTCATCTGCCAATGCTTCCGGCGGCGGCCCGGCCAGACGCGCCGCTTTGGCACTATATGTATAGTAGGTATTTTTGGCGATCTGGCACAGCCAGGTGCTGATTTTGCTGTTCCCCTTGAAGCTATCGATATTTTTCAGCGCCTTGAAGAAGGCTTCCTGGGTGATTTCTTCTGCCAATGCGGCATCGCGGCACAGGCTGAGCACGAATTTATACACTTCCGCAAAATACTGCGAATATATCGCATCAAAATCCTGCACCGTATCACCCCTTTCGCATATATGCATCTATAAGACTGCGCGGCGGCCGATTTGTTTCAGCAAATCTGCCGCAAATTTACAAGAATACGCAAAAAAAATCCCCGCCCTGGGTAAGAGCGGGGATATAGCTTATTCAGCCAGCGGCTTCATGGTGGGGAAGAGAATGACGTCACGGATGGTATCGCAGCCGGTCAGCAGCATGACGCAGCGGTCGATGCCGATGCCCAGACCGCCGGTGGGCGGCATGCCGTATTCCAGCGCATTGATGAAGTCGGTATCCATCATGCCGGCTTCGTCGTCGCCCTTGGCGCGCAGCTCTACCTGCTTTTCGAAGCGCTGCTTCTGGTCGATGGGGTCATTCAGCTCGGAGAAGGCGTTGCCCATTTCGCTGCGGCAGATGAACAGCTCGAAGCGCTCGGTCAGGCGCGGATCCTTGGGGGAGCGCTTGGCCAGCGGGGATACGTCTACCGGGTGCATGGTGATGAAGGTGGGCTGGATCATATGCTCTTCCACCTTCTGGTCGTAGCATTCGTACAGGGCATGGCCCCAGGTCTGCTCGCATTTGCTCATATCGATGCCGGCAGCCTTGGCGGCGGCGACGGCTTCTTCATCGCTGTCGATAGCCATGAAGTCGATACCCAGATGCTCTTTTACAGCCTCGGCCATAGTCATACGCTTGAAGCCGGGCGCGAGAGAGACCTTTTCGCCCTGCCATTCCACATCATAAGTACCGAGGATCTCCATAGCGGCACCGGAGAGCAGGTCTTCGAAAAGATCCATCATATCGTTGAAGTCGGCATAGGCCTCGTACAGCTCGACGGTGGTGAATTCCGGATTGTGGCGGGTATCCATACCTTCGTTGCGGAAGATGCGGCCGATCTCGTAGACGCGCTCAATGCCGCCCACGATCAGTCGCTTCAGCGGCAGCTCGGTGGCGATGCGCAGGAACATATCGATATCGAGAGTGTTGTGATGGGTGATGAAGGGACGGGCGGTAGCGCCGCCGGAGATGGTGTTGAGCACCGGAGTCTCAACTTCCATATAGCCGCGGCCATCGAGGAAGCGGCGGACATAGCTGATAAACTTGGAGCGGATCTCGAAGTTGCGGCGGCTTTCGTCGCTCATGATCAGATCGACATAGCGCTGACGGTATTTCAGCTCGGTATTGGTCATGCCGTGGAATTTTTCCGGCAGCGGACGCAGGGATTTGGCCAGCAGAGTGACCTTTTCCACGTGTACGGAGATCTCTTCGGTCTTGGTTTTGAAGACGAAGCCGGAAACGCCGATGATATCGCCGATATCGTATTTGCGGAAATCGGCAAATTCTTCTTCGGTGACGGCGTCTTTTTTGATATACAGCTGGATCTGGCCACGGTCGTCTTTGATGTGGCAGAAGATAGCCTTGCCCATACCACGCTTGGACATGATGCGGCCGGCTACGGATACCTGCTGATTTTCGAACTTATCGAAGTCGCCCTTGATCTCGGCAGACCAGGCGCTGCGGGTGAACTTGGTCTGCTGGAAGGGGTCGCGGCCCTCATCCTGCAGGTTTTTCAGCTTATCGCGGCGGATCTGCAGCAGTTCGGAAAGGTTTTCTTCTGCAGCTTCCGGCGCGGCGGTGACGTTCTTTTCTTCAGTCATGTTGCTACTCCTATTACTGTTTGCTGATGGCCAGTACTTCCAGCTGCATCTGGCCGGCGGGGGCATACATGGTGACCACATCGCCTACGGAATGGCCCAGCAGGGCTTTGCCGACGGGGCTTTCATTGGAGATCTTGCCCTGCAGCGGCTGTGCTTCTACGCTGCCGACGATCTGATATTCCAGCTCTTCGCCGCTTTCCACATAGCGGAAGCGAACTACGTTGTATTCGGAGATGACGTCCAGAGTGACATCGTTTTCATCGATGACGCGGGCGTCTTTCAGCTGCTGTTCCAGACGGATGATGCTGCCTTCGATAAAGGCCTGTTCGCTCTTAGCATCGTCGTACTCGGAGTTTTCGCTGATATCGCCGAATTCAATGGCCTGTTTCAGGCGTGCGGCAACTTCCGCACGGCGCACTGTTTTAAGTTCTTCCAGTTCCTGCTCCATTTTGCGCAGGCCTTCACGGGTCATGATGAGTTCTTTTTTCTCCGCCATAATATACCTCCTGTTTAACCAAGCCGCTTCTGCGGCACTAAACTGTTCTGTGTTGATCTGCTGCAGCCGCCTATTCCGCGCCTTATACAGCATCAGCTATTATACCGCCTTTACCTGCACTTTGTCAAGTACACAGCGGCATTGCCCCTTTTTACTTTTGGACTGATGGATTCCAACTCCGGCAATTTCACCAAGCATTGATGTAGACCCCCAAATATGATAAAGTAAACTGAACGATAAGCTTGAATTTGTAGGTGAACAGATGACGAAGCATATTGCAAATATACTCACGGGTTGTCGTATTTTTGGCAGTATTTTGTTGCTGTTCT
>JAFXLH010000089.1 GCA_017531315.1 Bacillota bacterium | reverse complement strand
GGGGCTGGGAGCGGGGGCGGGTGGCTACGCCATACATATATCAAGCAAATTTTGCGGATGGGGAACAAATGGCTGTTCAAATTCATCTAACTATGGTAAAATAATAGATTGCAGGGGTAGGCACAGGCGCGAATATTTGGTCGATGCGCCTATGGGCCAAGCGGCTTCCGGCATTTGTCAAGAAAAATTTTTGAAAAAACGCCAAAAAGCCTGCAAGATTTGCCCGGAAACTCTTGTAATTATAATGACTTGGGAGGTCAGCGCATGGAGCAATTTACCGATGAGCAGTTGGTAGAGCTCTCGTTGCAGGGACAGCAAGACGCTTTTGCCGAGCTTGTACGCCGCTATCAGAATCAGCTTCTGGCGCTGGCGTACCGCCTAGGCGGAGATTATGATGAAGCGCGCGATATGGCGCAGGAATGCTTCATCCACATCTACAATGAATTGCCCAAGTATGACAGCAGCCGCCGCTTCTTCCCCTGGATGTACCGCGTGGCGCGCAATGTGTGCCTCAATCAGCTGGCCAAGCGCCCCAAGGACGCCCCGGGCAGCGTAGAAGCAGCCGAAATGCTGGAAAATACCGCCTCTTCCGCCGCCGAGCCCGGCGCCCTCATCAGCAAAGCCGAACAGAAGCAGCTGGTGTTCCGCGCCATCGACGAGCTGCCCGAGCAGTACCGCCTGCCGGTGCTGTGCAAATATGTGGAGGGGCTCTCCTACAAAGAGATCTCGGCACGGCTCGACCTGCCGGAATCCACCATCGAAACCAGACTCTTCCGCGGACGCGCCATGCTGCGCGAACGCCTCAAAGAAATACTCAGCGAATAGCGCATACTATACAGCAGAAAGGAGCGTGAAACATGGACTGCCGCGAGTTTGATCTCATTTGCCAACAGCATATCGACATGGGCGCCGACCTGCCGGCAGAAGCCATGGAGCACGCCGCCGCCTGCCCCGAATGTGCCGCTTGGATGCAAGAGCTGCAGCAGCTGGATGCGCTGCTTGGCGAGCAGCTGCCCTTTGAAGCGCCGGCCGGCTTTGTTGATAGCGTAATGGCCGCGCTGCCCGCCGACCTCTACGCCGCGCCCGCCGCCGACCCGATCGCTCCGGCAGAAGCGCCGGCTGCCATCATCCCCACCGTGGCGAAGAAGCGCCGCCTGATGCCGTGGGCGCTCACCGCCTGCGCCGCCGCCATGCTGGCTGTGGTAGGCCTCTTAGGCTTCGATGCGGAAGTTGCTCCTGGTCCCGACCCGATCCAGGTGGCATCCGGCAACGAGCAGGGTGAGACCGTAGATCCCATCATCGACCCCGTAGATCCGATCATTGACAATAACGAAGATAATGCAGACGATCAGCTTATCGACGACCCGACCCCGGTAGTACCGCTGCCGGATGAAAACATCGTGGTGGCTGAAGTCGACCCCGATCCCGTCACCTACAGCGGCACCCTCTCTATGGGCAAGGTGCTGTATGGCGAGGAGTACAAGGGTATGTTCACGCTGGTACTGCTGGCCGCCCACGAGGGCGTGGATGCGGTACTGCCCAAGATCACCGATGACAACACCGCCACCTACTATCTGGTAGGCGAAGACAGCTACGAAAAGTGGCAGCTGCAGCTGGATTATTCCGCCGCACCCACCTATGTCAGCCGCGCCTACAGCCTGCCGAAGGCGGCCGATATCGTCGGCGCAGAGGATGAGAGCTGGCTCTTTGCCGAAAACTATGTGATGCAGACCTCTCCCGACCAGACGCAGATCGTGGTCAACCGCGGTGGTGCGGAGGCGGGCCTGTGGGTACGCGCCAATAACGATACCGCCGAGCTGGAAATGCTGGATATCTACGGCGGCGGCAACATTCTGGCCTGGGCGCCGGACAGCAACAAGATCCTCTATACGGATAGCAACAACTACCTGCGCCTCTACTACGTGGCCGAGCAGCTGAGCCTGACCGTACACCACGGCGAAGTTTCCTCCGTCTGCTGGTCGGCAGATAGCCACACCATCGTCTTCGCCGCAGAAGACGAAGACGGCGGCAATTCCAAGATTTACAGCATTCAGGTGCCGTAAGCATAAGCGATATGATGAGCCCTCTGCAAATGCAGAGGGCTTTGCTTTTTGTCGTAGGCGCATAGTGCGCTTGCACCGCCTGCGTCGGTGATAGCAAGCCCCCCATCTGATACGAGGCACAGCGAAGCTACACCGCCTTGGCTCCCCTTGAGAGGGGAGCTGGCAGACGCGGGAGCGGCTGACTGAGGGGTAGACCCGGGTACGCTGCGTATGCGGGGCTATGCATAAAGAAGCTACGCTCTCTGGTAGGGCGGGGGCTTGCTCCCGCCGCCTGTTACTGTCAGCAGCCAGCTACCTTGCGGCGGGGACAAGCCCCGCCCTACATCGGGAGCATTAGTTGTTTCCTGTTCAACCAGAACTACGCCGCAGACGGAACATTTAGTTCCCGCGGTAAGTCCGGTTTCGGTACAGGTTGCAGATACTGCCGGGATAGTCTCCTCGGTGTGACCCTTGGCGAGAATATCCGAAGTTGTAGTCTGATCTGTTGCCCAGGTTACAACAAAGGTTGCTGTGAAGGTCTTCAGACCCTTTTCTGTGCAAGTAGCTTCCGTTGTTACTTCGGAGGTTACTGTTGCTTCTGTTGTTTCATAATAGTTGCAGTCAGTACGAGAGCACTCGCGCTTAGCGGTGCAGTTTCCATTGCTGTTGGACCATTCATAGGTCGTCTCGCCATATGCGTG
>JAFXLH010000088.1 GCA_017531315.1 Bacillota bacterium | reverse complement strand
TTGTATATACGATGCAATGCCTCACCATCTTTGTTGTTTGCCGCAAAACGTAAGTACGCATGCAAATCACGTACTTCTTTGCGCTCAAAATAGCTTACACCACCATATATACGATACGGAATAAGACTACCTTTAAGAATTTTTTCAAATCCTTTCCCAATACCATGGGTCCTATATAATATAGCTATATCCGAGTACCGATATCCTACAGACAATAAATACTTTATCCGCTCTAACACATAATACACTTCATCTCTATCAGTATTTACGCAACGGAAGATGACGCGCTCGCCGCTGCCGTTTTCCGTATCGAGGCGCCTTTCTTTGCGGCGCTTGTTGTGGGCGATGACGGAATTGGCAACATCGAGGATATTCTGCGTGGAGCGGTAATTACGGTTCAGCTGGATCTCGCGGCAGCGCGGGTAGTCGTCGGTGAAATCGAGGATATTGTTGATATCGGCGCCGCGCCAGCGGTAAATGGACTGATCCGGGTCGCCGACTACGAACAGGTTGCCGCTTTTGCCGGCCAGCAGCTGCACCAGGCGGTACTGGCAGCGGTTGGTATCCTGATACTCATCGACGAGGATATGGCGGAAGCGCTGCTGATACTTTTCGCGCACCTCCGGGCAGGTATCCAGCAGCTGCACGCCCTTGACCAGCAGGTCGTCGAAGTCGAGCGCGCCGTTGGCCTTCAGCTTCTGCTGGTAGAGGCGGTAGGCGCGGGCGATATTGCGCTGCCATTCGTCTGCGGCATCGGCGGCGTATTCGGCGGCGCTCTGCAGGCGGTTTTTGGCCTCGCTGATGGCAAAGAGGATGGCGGCCGGGGCATAGCGCTTATCGGAATCCGGCAGGGCTAATTCTGCAATGATATCCTTCATCAGGCGCTTGCAGTCGCTGTCATCGTAGATGATGAAGTTGGGCGCAAGGTCGAGGGATTCCGCTTCGATGCGCAGCAGGCGGGCGCACAGCGGGTGGAAGGTACCGATCCACATGCGGCCGGCGGGCTGGCCGGTCATCGCTTCGATGCGCTCTTTCATCTCATTGGCGGCCTTATTGGTAAAGGTGACGGCCATGATCTCGCGCGGGGAGACGCCTTTTTCCGCCATCAGCCAGGCCACACGGCTGACCAGCACGCGGGTCTTGCCCGAGCCGGCGCCGGCGATGACCAGCAGATGCTGATCTTCTGCCGTAACTGCGGCTAACTGCTGCGGATTCAGGTTATCGGTTATCTTCATGGAGTTTACCTCTGCTTATTATTTTGATTTTAGAAAAAACTTCCCGTAAATTATTCATATTCCACATTCCTTTCCTTTTACCTGCCCCAAATCGCGCTTTGCGCCATATATTGTGGTGAAAGTTTTTTCACTTCACATTATGTACGCAAAAAGCCCGCCACAAATTGTGACGGGCTTGAGAGAAACTGTATTATTCGACGGAAAAGACGCGGCGCGGGGCGATGGCGAACTGCTTGCCGCGGCGCAGCTGCTGACGCAGCAGCTCGACGATCTCCGGATCGAGCACGGTGCCGGCATAATAGCCAAGCTCATTCAGAGCATCGGTCTGATTGAAGGCGCGGCGGCCGTTTTGCGGGTGCAGCAGCGAATCGTACATCAGCGCCACCTGGAAAATGCGGCAGGCCAGCGGGATCTTGTCGCCGGAAAGGCCGAGGTAGCCGTGGCCGTTGTAGCATTCCTCATGTGCGCGTACCAGCTCGGCCACCGGCATGATGCCGTCGATATTGGCGACGATGCCGGCACCCAGCTCAATATGCTTTTCCCACGGGTCTTCCACTACCGGCTGCTGCACGGAAGGCATCGGCGCGGCGGCTTTTTTGCAAAAGGGCAGCGCCACATCGTAGCAGTAGCACAGCACACGCAGGCGTTCCTGCTCCCAGGCGGAAAGCTGCAGCGCCTGCGCCATGCCCAACGACAGGTCGGCGAGGCGGCCGCTGCGGACGAAATCTTCGCCGGTAGCGGCGGTATTGCGGAACAGCTCTTCTACCGTGCGCGGGCGTACCTGCGGCTTGGGGCGGGTGGGACGTTCCATGGGGGCTTCGCTGATCTGGCTGTTCAGCAGCAGACAGGTCAGCAGCGCCAGCATGATCAGGCGGAACAGCAGGCGGTAGGTGTAGGTAAGCGGCAGCAAGGCGCTGACAAAAGGCGCGCCGGAAAGCAGCATGGCCATGCTGTCTGCCAGCCAGAACACCGCCAGCAATACCCCAAATGTAGTTAAGCCGAACTTAAAGCGCATAACTTGCCTCCGCATCAATATCTTGTGCTTTATTCGGTAAGCCCTGCCACTATTCCTGCCATAATTTGTGTCGACGCGCAAAAAATTAGCGGCGCATCGCTGCGCCGCCTGCTACTACCTGTTGTGGTACTTATTTATGGTACTGTTCGCCGCGGTTGATCTTCAGCGCGCGGTAGATCTACTCTACCAGCATCAGACGGAACAGCTGATGCGGGAAAGTGAGCGGGCTGAAAGAGAGGCGCAGATCGGCGGCTTTTTTCACCGCATCGGACAGGCCCAGCGAGCCGCCGATAGTAAAGACGATATGGCTGCAGCCGGCCAGCCCCTGCGCCGCGATATATTCGGCCAGCTGCGGCGAATCGAAACGCTTGCCTTCGATATCCATAGCCACATGGCAGCAGCCTTCCGGCAGGGCGGCGAGGATGCGCTTGCCCTCCTCTTCGCGCACCTTGTTTTCATCGGCGGCAGAGGGATTGGCGGGCAGGCGTTCTTCGGCGATCTCCTTCACTTCCACCTTCGCCATCGTGCTGAAGCGCTTCATATATTCGGCAATACCGGCACGCAGATAATCTTCTTTGATCTTGCCCACGGCAATAATGGTGATACGCATAATAACACCCCTTACTTCTTTTTACAGGCAGCCCAGCTCCACGGCAAAATAGAGCTGCTCATCACCGCGGTACACCAGCAGCGGGATGATGTCTCCCACCTGATGTGCCTGCACGATGCTGCTTAAATCTGCGGCGCTGAACACCGGCTGTTTGGCTGCCTCTACTATTATATCATAGTCACGCAAGCCCGCCTCAGCTGCCCTTCCGTCCGCCTCGGGCAGCACCACCACGCCGTGGCTGACCGGCAGCGCATCGGCCTCCGCCAGCTGCGGCGAGACCGCTCCCCACACCAGCACGCCCAAAGCCGGGCGGCGCACATAGCCGTATTCCAGCAGGTCTGCCGCCACCTCCTGCACCACGCTTGACGGGATGGCGAAGCCCATGCCCTCGTAGGCGGTATCGCTTATCTTCACCGTGGTGATGCCTATCACCTGCCCCGCCGCATTGACCAGCGGACCGCCGCTGTTACCGGGGTTGATGGCGGCATCCGTCTGTATCAGCGGGTAGCTGCTGTCGCTGGGGTGCAGCACGCGATCGAGGCCGCTGACGATGCCCAGCGTGGTAGTGCGGGCGAACTGCGCGCCGCCGGGATTGCCGATCGCCACCGCCATATCCCCCACAGCCAGCGCTGCCGAATCGCCCAGCTCTGCCACCGCCAGCTCCGTAAGGCCGATGCGCAGCAAAGCCAGGTCGCTGCGGGCATCGGCGCCGATCACCTCCGCATCCGCCTGCCGCCCGTCGGCCAGCGTGACCAGCAGCAGGTCGGCGCCGTCTATCACATGATTGTTGGTGACGATCAGCCCATCGGCAGAGATTATCACCCCGGAGCCGGCGCCCTGCTCATAGTAGCTGCCCGGCAGCTCTGCCGCGCTCTCGCAGCCAATATTGGCGATATAGACCACCGCCGGGGAGACGGCATCGACAATGGGGCTGACGCTGCAGCTCTGCGGCAGAGCCAGCTGCACGGCGGCATCGCGGCTGGGCTGGGGCATGGGGCGGGCGGCATCGGCGCGGCGCTCGCGGCAGGCGGCCACACCGAGGCAGATCAGCAGCAGCATCAACGCCACAGCTACTCTCTTTTTCCCTCGCATCTTCATTTTTTCGCCTCTGTACACAGACTTGATACGCCATATTATGCAGGCAGCGCGCGGCAAATGCCGCATTTACCGCTTTTGTGCCGCTTGCCAAACGGACGCAAAAATGATAGAATACAGCCACAGCAAAACTGTAAGGAGGATATATTTATGTGCGAAAACTGTGGCTGCAGCCATGAACACGAACACACCAAGGTTGTTCTGCCTGTGCAGGGTATGATGTGCCAGATTTGTGCCGACAGCATCGATAAAGCGCTGAACGCCCTGCCCGGTGTACACGCCAGAGCCGATTTTGCGAATAACTGCGTAGAACTGGAGCTTCACGATGAAGCGGAGATGCAGAAGATCAAAGATACTATTTTGGATCTGGGCTTCGAACTGTAAAACTAAAGGGTACGGCTTTTGCCGTACCCTTTTTGTATGCGTTTAGTCTAAGTAGAGCAGCGGGTCGACCGCCACGCCGTCGATACGCACTTCCAGATGGAGGTGCGGACCGGTGGAGTTACCGGTGCTGCCTTCGTGGCCGATCACCTGACCGCGTTCTACATAATCGCCCTCTTCAACCTCCAGCTTGGAAGTCATGTGAGCATAGTAGGTCTCCAGACCGTCGCCGTGGTCGATCTTGACCATATAGCCGTAACCGCCGCGGGTATTGCCGGAAAAAGTGACCGTGCCGGATTCGCAGGCCAGAATGTCGGTGCCGTACTTGGTGGCAACGTCCAGACCGGTATGCCAACCGCGGGAACGAACGCCGTAACGGGAGGTGATGGTACCGGAAATAGGCCAGCCGAGCAGGCCGCTGCCGTAATAATCCATAGAGGCCAGCTCAATCTTGGTGCCGTGTTCCACCACTTCATCGATGGGCTCGCTGATCACCACACGATCCACTTCACTGCTGTAAATGACCTTGCCGTTATTGTAGACGATGCGGTTGAATACTTCTGCCGCGCCGTTCACACCTTCGGTAACGACGTTTTCGATACCGCGCATCAGCTGGGTATTGTAGATGCTCTCGCGGTCATGCGGTACGCTGATGATCTCCGAGGTATCTGCCGCCACCAGCACCTGCACCATCGGGCTGGGGATGGTCAGCAGCAGCGCCTGCCCGGGTTCCAGCGAACTTTCCAGCGTCAGGCCGGGGTTGTTGGCGATCAGCTGGTCGGCAGTAAGATTGGAGGATTCAGCAATAGCCAGCACCTTTTCCGCGGCGTCCTCTACAAAGTGATAGCTGAGATCTTTCACACCGTAGAGCAGCATATTGGCCGCCTCTTCGGCCGAAAGCACATCGCTCAGCGGTACAAATACCGGTACTACGGAGATTTCCTGAACCACGGCGGCCGAGCGGACCTCGCCGTTGGTGCGGCTGCTGTAATAGTTTTTGACGATATCCACCGCTTCACGCGCCACGGCTTCGTTGGCTACATACATTTTCTGCTCGCCATCGACGCACAGGGCATTGACGTAAGCCAGTACGGTAAAGCGGCCCTCCAGCATATCCATCGTTTCTTCCACGCTGTTGTAGACCACGCCGGCGGCAGAGATGCTGTCGATGGTGACCTTTTCCGTATAGACCAGCGAGAAGCCCAGTTCCGCTTCTTTTTTGTCCCAGTATTTATCCAGCGCATCCTGCGCCTCTTCGCGGCTGGCCAGGATAGCGATATCTTCGCCTGCTACATTCAGCACATAGGCAGAGGTATTGGCATATACCCAGCGCACGCCCAAGATGCCCACGCACAGCATCACCAGCAGTACCACGGCGGTAGCCACCACGCGCTGCACCCGCTTTACCTGATGCTGGTCTTCTTTCTTTTTCTGTTCCAGGTGAACATACGTTGCCTGCTGCAGTTCCGGGGCAAAACGATCTTTATCCGCATCGAATTTTCTGCGCCGCACCGTATCACTCCTTTGCCTGAAAATTGCTTATGCCATGCTCTTGCGGCAAGGCATGATAAGTCAGTATAGCACATTTCACATACTAATTCAAGCAATGGCATTATATAGTAAACTCTTTTGACAACCTAAAAGCATTGTGCTATGATAAGGTTTGGTGATTTGTTAAACAGCCGCAAATCAGCGGCATGCAATACAGGAGGAACTGCTATGAAGATCTGTGTTGTCGGTTTAGGTTATATCGGCCTGCCCACCGCAGCTATGTTTGCCACCCACGGCCATCAGGTAGTGGGCGTGGATAAAAACCCCAAAGTGCTGGAAGCACTCTCCCGCGGGGAAATCATCATTGAAGAAAAAGACCTGGACAAGCTGGTAAAGCAGGCTGTGACCGACGGCAGCCTCTGCGGCAGCGAAGTACCGGTGGAAGCGGATGCCTTCATCATCGCCGTGCCCACCCCCATCACCGCCGCCAAAACGGCCAAAATGGACTACGTAAAAGCCGCTACCGAAAGCATCCTGCCGGTACTGCGCAAGGGCAATGTGGTGATCCTCGAATCCACCTCTCCCGTGGGCACGGTAGAAGAGCTGATGCTGCCGATCCTGGAAAGAAGCGGCCTGAAAGCCGGCGTGGATTTTGCGCTGGGACATTCTCCGGAGCGCGTCATCCCCGGCAGCATCCTCTACGAGCTGGTGCATAACAGCCGCATCGCCGGTGGCCTCACCCCGGCCTGCGCGGAAAAGATCGCCGCCGTCTACAAATGCTTCGTCGAAGGCGAGATCCTGCTCAGCGACGCCCGCACCGCAGAAATGGCCAAGCTGACCGAAAACACCTTCCGCGATGTCAATATCGCCTTTGCCAACGAAATGGCGCAGATCTGCGAAAACCTCGGCATCAATACCTGGGAGCTGATCCGCCTCTGCAATATGCATCCGCGCGTCAACATCCTGCAGCCCGGCCCCGGCGTGGGCGGCCACTGCATCGCCGTAGACCCGTGGTTCATCGTGGAAAAGCAGCCGGAAACCGCCAAGCTCATCCACACCTCCCGCCTGATCAACGACGCCCGCCCCACGCAGGTAGCCACCAAGGTGCTGAGCTATCTGGAACATGTGAGCGACCCGCAGGTGACCGTGCTGGGCGTTACCTATAAGCCGGATGTGGACGACCTGCGCGAAAGCCCGGTGCTGGAGATCGTCACCCTGCTCACCGCTGCCGGCGTCAGCGTGCGCGTCTACGATCCCTTTGTCAGCGATAAATTCGGCGGCGACCTGATGAAGGCCGTCACCGGCAGCGATCTGCTGGTTTTGGGCGTACATCACAGCCAGTTCAAGCAGCTGCCGCTCGCTGAGATCGGCGCAGTGATGCGCAGCAAGCAGATCTATGATACCCGCCGCTTCATTGACGAAGAAGCTGCCCAAGCAGCCGGCTTCACCTATTACCTGCTCGGCCGCGACTGATAAGCAAATAAGAAAAGCCACCTCATTGCGAGGTGGCTTTTTTATATTGGTTTCAGCCAATGTACTTTTTCTTGTAAATGCTTAAAGACACGAAATAAGAAGCCGCCAGGGCAGCCAGCGCTACCGCGGCACCGATGAGCATCGGCATAACACCGGCTTCAATATTGATCTCCAGCTGAATGTTCAGGTAAGACGGAATGAGAATGATAGCGGCAACAACAGCCCAGCAGGCGACCATGATCTTGCCGGTCTTATCGTAGCCGAATTTATAGATGCAGGGAATCATTACCGAAGCCAGCAGGGTGCAGATGATGCCAAACCATACTTCCAGCTGCCAGGCCAGATTATAATCCATATTTTCGATCATAAAAGCGATCATCAGGCATACGGACTGGATGAGCAGCATGCCGCCCAGCAGATAGATCAGATAAACGGCATAGCGGCTGGCAACGATTTTTTCGCGCTTGACATTGGTGCAGGCTACGAACATATTCCAGTCATAATCGTGCTCGGATTTCATGCAAAAGATCGGCAGCATGGAGGCAAGCACGATCATGATGGCTGCAAAAAAGGTAATGAAGGGCTGCTTATAAAAGATCAGCAGCCACATACCACCGATCGCCAGAAAGGTCATCATATATTTCTGGCTGGCAAAGAGATCTTTGGAGATCAAACCGGTCATTCTTC
>JAFXLH010000087.1 GCA_017531315.1 Bacillota bacterium | reverse complement strand
TCGATCATGATGGTATTCATGCTGATGATGGTCTTGATGCCGTGCGGGCGGGTCATATCGCAGACGGCTTTCATCATCGGCAGCGGGCCGATGGCGATGATGCGGTCATACTTCACGCCTGCATCCAGCTGGCGCTGCAATGCGGCGGTGACGAAGCCCTTTTCGCCGTAGCTGCCGTCATCGGTGAGCAGGAAGAGATTGCCGCAGTTGCTGCGGAATTCGTCTTCTAAGATGACAAGGTCTTTGTTGCGGAAGCCGACGATGAAGTCCACCTCGTTACCGGCCTCTTTCAGAGCTTTGGCCTGCGGATAAGCGATGGCTACGCCGAGGCCGCCGCCGATCACTGCCACGCGGCCGAAGTTTTCGCATTCGGAGGGGTGGCCCAGGGGACCGACGAAGTCCTGGATGTATTCGCCCTCTTCCTTTTCGTTGAGGCGCTGGGTGGAGAGGCCGACGATCTGGAAGATGATGGTGACGGTGCCTTTTTCGCGGTCATAGCCGGCGATGGTGAGCGGGATGCGCTCGCCTGCTTCATCTACGCGGAAGATGATGAACTGACCCGGCAGGGCGCGGCGGGCGACCAGCGGGGCTTCGATATCCATTAAGGTGGTGGTGGGGTTCAGCCGCTCTTTGCGGACGATCTTGAACATATTATGCTTCCTCCTGTTGCGGTTCACTGCTTACATCTACCCAGCTACCGCCGGTGATGGCGGCAAATTCGCTTACCTTCACCTTCACGGCGGAGTTGCTCTCGCCGGCGGCGGGGTAAACGTATTCAAAGGCTTTGAGTGATTCATCGAGGTATACGGGCAGGGGATGGGCGAGGCCGAAGGGGCAGACGCCGCCGACCGCATGACCGGTGGCTTCCAAGGCTTCTTCTGCCGTCATCATCCTGGCCTTGCTGTGAAAGGTATCCTTGAAGCGGCGGTTGTTGATGCGCGCCGCACCGCCCATTACCAGCACTATATCCTGATCCTTGGTGTGTATGGTCAGCGTTTTGGCGATCTGTGCCGCCGGTACGCCCACGGCCTTGGCCGCCAGCTCTACGGTGGCTGATGAGACGGGGAAGAGCATGATCTCTAAATCTTCCCGGCCAATTTGCTTAAAGTACGCCTCTACGGCTGCTTTGCCCATGGGCACATACCTCCTTGATGCAAAGATTATGGGATTATATTATTATACCATTTGCATCCGGCAAGTTCAATGCGTTAATGCAGCATATTTTGGCGCCGGTGGGCGGAACTTTTTGGCGGCGCGGATTGTCTTATAGGCAGATAAGCCAAAAGGAGGCGTATGATGATGAAAAAGATGCTGATATTGCTGCTGCTGGTTTTTGTTCTGGCGCTGGCGGCGGGGTGCGGCGGCGATACCTCGGTTACCGCGCATCATATCGATGCCAATACGCTCTATACCGATGCCGAAATATCCGATGCCATGGATGCGGTGGAAAAATACTTCCGCAAGCATTTTGACGGCTGCACGCTGATCGACCTTGGCTATGATGCCGAGCGCGGCAGCGCCGAGGTGGCGGCAGCATGGGCGCAGCAGTACGGCGCGCCGCGCGCCATGGTGCTGATATCCGAGTTCGAAGTAGGCAAAAGCGGCGGCGACGGCAGCCTTAACCCTGATTCTACCTATAAAAACTGGAACTGGATACTGACGGAAGAGGGCGGCAGGTGGGAAGTGCAGACCTGCGGCTATTGACCAGACGCATTCTCGCGCCGTTTGGCTGTGTTGCCGCCCCTTGCGGTACGCCCGGTACAGCGGCGGGGCTTGCGCCTTGCCAAACGGCGCGATCTCTGCGCCTGGGACGCATTCTTGCACCGTTTGGTCGTGTTGCCGCCCCTTGCGGTACGCCCGGTACAGCGGCGGGGCTTGCGCCTTGCCAAACGGCGCGATCTCTGCGTCTGGGACGCATTCTTGCGCCGTTTGGTCGTGTTGCTTAGAATATGTAGGGCGGGGGCTTCTGTCGGTTATTTGCACAAAAAATAGTGGCACAAAGCTATTGTTAAATGGCGTTTTATGTGTTACAATATCAATTACGCATCGGCCTCCGTTATGGCGGAGGCTGCCACGTCCCAATTGGGTCCCGTGCGGCGGGACGCCGTGAACCTCGTCAGATCCGGAAGGAAGCAGCGATAAGCGGATGTTTCCCGGGTGTTACGGGCCAGCCTGATTGGATAAGCGGGGCAGTCTCCTCGATAACGGAGGCTTTTTGCTTGCGGCTTGCTGCTTGTGCTGCGATATAACAAAAATACCGTAGGGGCGAGCAATGCTCGCCCGCCCCACATTCGCCGCAGACCGGCGGGCGACCAATGGTCGCCCCTACGATTACGAGCGAAACATAGGATCACTCTACGATAACCCAAGTTCGCATTTTCCGCAACCGGCGGCAGGTAAACCGCAGGTAAAAAGAGAAATATCTACTGTTACGCTATCTGCGCCCCTATTGGGTTGTGATCCGGGGGCATCATATATACTCCCTGCCGTATATCGGCAAGAAAGGAGAACGCTATGAGCTATACCGCCCTGTACCGCCGCTTCCGCCCCGGCACTTTTGCCTCGCTGATCGGCCAGGAGTACGTGGGCAAGACGCTGGCCGCTGCCTGC
>JAFXLH010000086.1 GCA_017531315.1 Bacillota bacterium | reverse complement strand
GCAAAAAGGTTGCCGAATATTTCCGCGCTATTTACGATGGCATCGCCAATCCCCCGGTCAAGCCTGCGGCTCGTCCCGGCAAATTTGAAGTATACAAAGACGGCAAGGGCGAATATCGCTTCCGCCTCAAAGCCGGCAATGGCGAAGTTATCGCCACTTCCGAAGGCTACAGCAAAAAGGCTTCCTGCCTGAAAGGCATCGAAAGCGTACGCGGTAATGCGGTAGCGCCTGTTGTAGAAGTAGAAGAATAAGAAAAACCCCCTCATACGAGGTGGTTTTCTTTTGCATCAGTGAAACACCGCGCCGTCCGGTATATCGGCATACCAGGTGTAGTCGGAAGACTTTTCGGCATCGAAAACGTAGGTATCATCTACGATGTCAAAGTAGTAAGTGAAATCGCCGTCATCGGTACGCAATACCAGCTGGCCGTCTTCTTCCGCATAGGTGCCCCTACCGATATAGCTGCTGAGACCGGAAAAGGTCATACTGAAAGTGCCGTCATCGAAGAGTACGAAGCTCGGTTTGAACACTTCTTCCGCACTTTCGCGCCACATATACACACGCAGTGGCTCCTGCTCCGGATCGCTGAGCGTCATCACGGTGATGACCAGCGCCAGCGCCAGCAGCAGCACGCCGCCGATAATCAATATCTTTTTCATCGGCGATACCTCCTTATTACAGATAAGACAGGCGGCAGGGCGCTTTTGTTCCGCGCGATCAGAGATTTTCTCTTATCACGCCCCACGCTTCCACCAGCTTTTCCACGCTCCATGCCGCATTGGCAGGGGAGGTGGAGGGCAGGCAGACGGCCTCGCGCCCAAGCGTATCGCGCAGGTACCTGTTGTAGTATTTGTGGGCGGTCTGCCCGTTGGTGTAGATCTGGCGGATATCGGCGGCGGCGAGCAGCGGCGCGATATCGTTGGGCCGGGCATCGCGGATGGAGCTGTCGGCGCTGCCTGCGATCTCGCAGCTGCCGATCACATCCCACACGGCGATGCGATGCTCCAGCAGCAGCTGCCGCTTTTCCGCCACGGTGCGGGGCAGGGGAGCGCCCAGCAGCGCCGCCAGCACCTGCCAGAAGCGGTTCTGCGGGTGGCCGTAGAAAAACTGCGCTTCCCGCGACTTGACCGAGGGAAGCTGCCCAGTATCAGGATGCGGCTCTTCTCATCATAGAGCGGTGGGATGGGGTGTACTATCATCGGCGGCTCCTTAAGCGTGATGGCAACTTATTCGCCGCGCGGCCGCCGCTTCCCTTGCGCGGTGGTGGCGGCTGTGCTAAAATGAGTGCATAAATGCCGCAGCTGCTGCGGCGGAAGAGGAGGATGTATTATGAAATATGAGATCAAAGGTGGCGCCTTTCCTGTAGTTGTTTGCCAGCTGAACAGCGGTGAAAAGATGATCACCGAAAGCGGCTCCATGGTCTGGATGTCCCCCAATATGAAAATGGAGACCAGCGGTGGCGGCGGTTTGGGCAAGATGTTCTCCAAAGCCATTTCCGGCGAAAACCTGTTCCAGAATATCTATACCGCCATCGGTGACGGCATGATCACCTTCGGTTCCAGCTTCCCCGGCCGTCTGGTGGCGCTGGAGATCGCCCCCGGCCGCGAATTCATCCTGCAGAAGCGCGCTTTTCTGGCGGCAGAAGCGGGTGTGCAGCTTTCCATCCACTTTAACCAGAAGCTGGGCGCCGGCCTGTTCGGCGGCGAAGGCTTTATCATGCAGCGTCTTTCCGGCAGCGGCCTCGCCTTTGTGGAGATCGGCGGCGAGCTGATGGAGTATCAGCTGCAGCCCGGCCAGCAGCTGGTGGTGGATACCGGCAATGTGGCCGGCTTCGAGCCTACTGTCAATATGAGCATCCAGAAAGTCTCCGGCGTCAAGAATATGCTGCTGGGCGGTGAGGGTATCTTCAATACCCTGCTCACCGGCCCCGGCCGCGTCTGGCTGCAGACGATGCCGCTGGCCAATGTGGCAGCCGCCATCGCCCCCTTCATCGTTACCGATAACAGATAATACCTACGCAGAGCAGGCTCTTTAATGCCTGCTCTGTCTTTTTTGCCGCTGCTGGCAGACTTTGCTTCTTTAACCCGTGAAAAATTTTTATTTGCGCCCTATTGACAGCTGCCGCTATTCGTGATAGTATATACAAAAATTGAATCGCTTAGGATAGAGGCGCGGGATTCATCAGTACCGCTCGGCAAGGCCAGGCAGCCGCCGAACGCGAAAGGGGATACCGCCGAAGCGGCCGCGGTGCCTGAACCAAGGTCAGCTGGGTCGGCAGATAAGATCTGCCGGACTGTCACAAATTTACTTTGTGAAGCGCTATCAATGGCTGATCGGTAATACTCTATTTATTTGGAGTACTTTATCCGTCTTTCCATGGATCGCTTAGCAAAGCGGTCCAATTTTTTTATCCCTGCCGCGGGGAAACAGCGGCGAATAAAAATTTTTTATGGAAAGGTAGATACCAAAATGAAGAGATTCCTGATTATCCTGATGTCCCTGATCATGTGCTTTGCTTTTGCCGCCTGCGGCAACAACGATGAGCCCGAAGCTCCGTTCACCGGCGTAGAAGACGGCGTTCTCACCGTCGGTATGGAATGTGCCTATGCTCCGTATAACTGGATCCAGATGGACGACGCCAACGGCGCTGTTCCCGTTGCCAATGTGCCCGGCGCTTATGCCAATGGTTACGACGTCATGATCGCCAAAAAGATCTGTGAAGCCAATGGCTGGGAACTGCAGATCGTCTCCAGCGCCTGGGATTCCCTCACTCCTGCCGTTCAGTCCAAGACTATGGACGCCAATATCGCCGGTCAGTCCATGACCGCCGACCGTATGGCCGAAGTTGACATGGCCGGCCCCTACTACTATGCCACCATCGTCTGCGTCACCACCGCCGACAGCCCCTATGCCAACGCCACCTCCATCGCCGATCTGGCCGGCGGCACCTGCACCTCTCAGTCCGGTACCATCTGGTACGACAGCTGCCTCACCCAGATCCCCGGCGCCAACCTGCTGGCTCCCGCAGAAACTGCTCCTGCTATGACCATGCAGCTGCAGACCGGCGTTGTTGATTTCATCTGCACCGATATGCCCACCGCTATGGCCGCCGTTGCTCAGGATGATAATCTGGTCATCCTCGACTTCTCCGGCACCGATGGCGACTTCCAGTTCGCTTCCGAAGAAGAACGAGCCGAAAACGTCAATATCGGTATCTCCGTACTCAAAGGCAACACCACCCTGCTGGATGCTATGAACGGCGTTCTCTCTCAGATGACCGTTGATGATTTCAATGCTCTGATGGACCAGGCCATTGCCATTCAGCCCGAACTGTAATTACGGATAACGAGATAAAGCTGGCGCGTCATCCGGCCTCTGCGGTCGGATGGCGTGCTTATGTAAAAGAGTAAAACGCCTGCAAGAAAGGGGAGTACCCTATGGATAAGCTGATAGACCTGGTACAGGATATGGCGCTGCTGTGGAGCACCTGGCGGCCCATGTATATGAGCGGTATCAAAAGCACGCTGATCCTGGCGCTGATCGCTACCGCCATCGGCTGCGTGATCGGCCTTGTCTGCGGCATCCTCAATACCATCCCGTACAGCAAAAACGACCCGCCCTTCAAGCGCATCATGCTGAAGACGATCCGCGTGCTGGTACGCATCTATGTAGAAGTATTCCGCGGTACGCCGATGGTGCTGCAGGCGGTCTTCATCTACTACGGCCTGCCCTATTTCACCAATAATTCCATGCACTTTTCCAGCGTATGGGTGGCGGCCATCCTCATCGTATCTATCAATACCGGCGCTTATATGGCCGAGTCCGTCCGCGGCGGCATCATCTCCATCGACCCCGGCCAGACGGAAGGCGCCAAGGCGCTGGGTATGACCCATGTGCAGACCATGACCAATGTCATTCTGCCGCAGGCGCTGCGTAATATCATGCCGCAGATCGGCAACAACTTCATCATCAATGTCAAAGATACTTCGGTAATGTTCATCATTACCTTCACCGAATTCTTTGCCGTGCACCGCTATATCGTCGGCGTCAACAATATGTACTTCCCCTCCGCCGCTATCGAAATGCTGGGCTATCTGACCATGACGCTCACCGCTTCCATCCTGCTGCGCTGGGTAGAGAAGTGGATGGATGGCGCAGACAGCTACGAGCTGGTCGGCGACGATCAGCTGGTAATGGCGGCCGGCACTTACAGTTATCCTGAAGGTTCTCCGTTCGATGAGACGGATGAAGGCTTCCGCGAACGCACCCGTCAGCAGCTGAAGCATGGACGCATGAGAGGAGAGCGTTAAGATGAGCGAACAGATTTTACAGATCAACCACCTCTCCAAATCTTTCGGCAGCAATCAGGTGCTGCGCGATATCGACTTCACCGTCAACCGCGGCGACGTCACCAGCATCCTCGGCGCCTCCGGCAGCGGCAAATCCACGCTGCTGCGCTGCATCAATCTGCTGGAAACGCCCAGCTCCGGCGAGATCCTGTATCATGGGCAGAATGTGGTGGGCCGCGGCGTGGATGCGGCAGCTTACCGCGCCCATGTCGGCATGGTTTTCCAGTCTTTCAACCTGTTCAATAATATGACGGTGCTGGAAAACTGCATGGTCGGCCAGATCAAGGTCTTAAAGCGCGACAAAGAGACCGCGCGCCAGCGTGCCATGCATTACCTGGAAAAAGTCGGCATGGCGCCCTATATCAACGCCAAGCCGCGCCAGATCTCCGGCGGCCAGAAGCAGCG
>JAFXLH010000085.1 GCA_017531315.1 Bacillota bacterium | reverse complement strand
CGGCGATCATATATTCCAGCGCATGGCTTTCCGCATGCAGCTGAATCTCGCGGTCGCGTTCATCCTTGATCGGGCGCTGAGTATTTTGTTCGTTCACTGTTTGCACCTCCGATAATTGATTTTGCATCCGGCGGGTACTGCGGCATCAGTATTATCATTTATTCCCAATGTGATACTTGCTTGATGTGATGGTGATTATGGTGTGTTTTGGCGCAAAAACCCCGAAAAAATATCCCCCGGCAGTACCGGGGGATAGGCGTTAGACGAAGTTGCGCGGGTACTGCTTCTGCAAGCGGCTGCGTACTTTATGCGCCAGCGGCAGGAACAGCACTAATTTCAGGATGTCGAAGGGGATATAGGGCAGGCAGGCCAGCGCGAAGGCGGCCTTGACGGAGGTGGACATCACCAGCGAGAACTGCAGCGCACCGAGGATCAGGCACACGGCATCGGCGATGATGCAGGCGGCGACGGCGCGGGGCAGGGAATAGCGCCCCTTAAGCAGCAGGCCGCCGATATAGGTGCCGAAGATCATGCCGAGGATGAAGCCGCCCGTGGGCCCCAGCAGCACGCCGAAGCCGCCCTTGAAGTTGGCAAATACCGGCAGGCCGATGGCGCCGAGCAGGATATAGGTGCAGATGGCGGGCAGCGCATCGCGCGGCGGCAGGATGATGATGCAGCAGAACATCGCCGCCGTCTGCAGCGTTACCGGTACGGTGGCGGGGATGGCGATCTGCGCCATGATGGCGATCACCGCGGCCATCATCGCTATCATCGTAAGGCGGCTGGTGGAAAAGCGCGGCGGGCGCTTCTTGTTGAGCGGCGGCAAAACTTCTGCTTCCTGTGCGGGGTCATGGTCAAAGTGTGCGGTTTCGCTCATAGAATAATATCACCCCCGGTGATGCGGGTCACGCCCGCTGCCGTCTCCAGCAGCAGGTAGCCCTGCTCGTCGATGCCGCAGCAGAGGCCCGTCTGCGGTGCCTGGCGCTCATCGGTGACGGTGAGGCGGCGGCCTACGCAGCAGTTATATTCCAGCCACTTGGCGCGGATGGGCGCAAAGCCCTCGGCGCAGAGCAGCTGATAGTTTTCTTCAAAGGCATCCAGCACGGCGGCGGCAATCTCCGCACGCGGCGCAGTTTCGCCGCTCACCTGATGCATGGAGGTGGCGATAGCGCTGATCTCTGCGGGGAATTTTTCCTGATAGACATTGATGCCGATGCCGACGATCACGTAATCCACGCTTTCCATATCGCAGTGCATTTCGCAGCGGATGCCGCACAGCTTGCGGCCATGGGCGTCGAGGATGTCATTGGGCCACTTGATGCCCACCGGGCAGCCGCGCTTGTTCAGGGCTTCTGCCACGGCTACGGCGGCGGTCAGCGTCATCGTCTGGGCGATATGCGGCGGAAGATTGGGGCGCAGCAGCAACGAGAGCAGCAGATTCTGCCCCGCTTCGCTGTGCCAGACGCGGCTGAAGCGGCCGCGGCCGGCGCTCTGTGCTTCTGCGATCAGCACGGTGTGGTCATCCGCACCGTCCTCGGCGGCGATGAGCAGGCGGCGATTGGTGGAATCCACCTGCTGCTCGTAGCGGATCTGCCACACCGGTGCAGCCAGATGCGGCAGGATCTCGGCGGCGGAAAGCAGGTCGGGCGCGGAGATGAAGCTGTAACCGACGCGCGGGCTGGCTTCGATGACGTAGCCCATGTCGCGCAGTACATTGATATGCTTGGCCACGGCGGCGCGGCTGATGCCCAAGCGGCGGCTG
>JAFXLH010000084.1 GCA_017531315.1 Bacillota bacterium | reverse complement strand
CATAAAGAAAACAGGTGGCAGGGCGATAAGCTTTGCTTTATCACGAACTGCCGGATTCTTTGATTGCAGACTGCGGGGCGATTTGCAAGGCGCAACAAACAAAAAGGAAAATCCGCCCGGGTTTCCTCGGGCGGATTGATTTGCGTTATAAGTCTGCTTGTTTGTTTTCTTTAATCGACGCCTGCGCGGCTATACGCAAAAGCGGGAGCTCTTTCGCCCTGTTTTGGCCGCGAGATGTCAGCTTATGGTTTGTCCTTCGCTTTCTTTTTAAACACAAACAGGGGGATTGCGGCGCCGACGCCAACAGCTGCAATGACGACGAGCACAATCCACAGCCATGTCAGATCCTTACCGGTCTCGCCGCCGTCGGATTGGTGGGGAATATCGGTTTCCGGATTGTCTGTGCCCAGGGTAGTGGCGGGGTCAGTATCGGAGTCAGCGCCGGGAGCGGTTTCGGAAGTTGTGCCCTCATAATTGCATGTGGTGCATTTTCCGCCGCTCATCTCGTGTCCCATTTGTGTTTCCGGGAGAACCTCGTTACACACAGTACAGGTGCGCCAATGGTTGTTTTCGTCATACTTCCAATCGTCGGAAATCTTGTGGCCCAAGGGAGCGATGACCGTGTCGGAGATCTTGTTTGTGCCTTCACCGTCAGCGAAAAGATCCGAGCAGCCGTCGCAGGCGTAATATTCCACATTGCCCGGCTTGGTGCAGGTGGGCGCCACCTCGGCAACCGGAGTTAGCTTGTGTTTGTGATCCTTGGCCGGTGTGATGATATAACCGCAATCCCTGCAGACTACCGCAGCGTCCGGTGTGCCGGTCGGGCCTTCCACATGATCACCGATGTCGCAATGGGCGCCGCAAAGCTTGCAGGCATGGTAATGGTACATATCGCCGCGGCTGACCCACTTCGAGGTGTCGGGACTGTGTTCTTCGTTTACATCCAGATAGGCATAGCCGCAAATGCTGCAGGTGCCTTTCTGCGTGCAGCTTGCCTTGCCGCCCTTGTGGTCTTCCTGCTCCAAAAAATCACCGCAGGTGGTGCAGACCTTGTAATGGTACGCCCCTGTGGTGCGCCAGGCGGAGGGGCTGTGGGTGTGCTGCGGCTGGTCAGGTGTCTGTGTCGGCTGCGTTGGTGTCTGTGTAGGCTGGGTAGGCGTCTGTGTCGGCTGCGTGGTGGACGCCACCGCCTCCTGCACATTGTTGAAATCATAGCGGATGTCGATCACCTTGCCGATGACCTGCTCATAGGCGCGGGAGGTATAGCAGGGATACTTGCCGTTGAGAACCGCCGTGGTCAGCATTTCGTCGCTGCTGCTCAGCTTGAATCGGTAGCCCTCCTTGGCGCTGACCCAAACGACCAGCTGATAGTTATGCCCCTTTATGAATCGCTCTCCGGACTCCATGAATTTGTTGGTCGTCTTGTCAAGCCACTCCACAGAGGTGGCAAAGCAGCTGTTGGGCTTGACCGTGATCGAGCTGGGCCAAATGTTGCCCGCCGCCGGTTCGGCCATGCTCAGCTCGACATGCTCGATCATGAGCGGATCACCGCTTTGCACGTCCAGTAGAGACGCGCCGACATAGCCCACATAGCCGTTATAATATACCTGATAATAACTGCCTTCCTTGCCGATCACTTCAAGGTTCGTTCCCTTGGCGATAGAGGCAAGCTTTTCCGATTCGTTGTAGGTGTAACGAAGCAGAGAGCAGGCAGATTTTGCTTTTCCCATCGCCGTGGCAGCCGGTTTTTGCGTGTTTATGTAGATGGTTTTGGTTTGATAGACGCCTCTGTCCACCCCGGCCATGATGATGCGCATATTGATCTCGATCTTCACGGCATTGTTGCCAACGGTGTAGGGAATATAGCTGGTATTGTCGCCGCTTACGGTATATTTTCCGTTTTCGGTAATCTTGATCTCCCGTTTGAGCTGCACTTCGGAATTTTGCAGCGTGCTGATCTGGCTTTCCGTAGAACCGCCGCAGATGATCCCGATATTGCTGCCTGCAAAGGCGTTGGCGGTATATGTCAGATCGTCTTTGGACGAAAAGCCCGTCACATTGCTCAGGCTCGGCTCATACAGGCCCATTCCTTTGTTTTTTAAGACCTTCACAATGTCGCCGGAAGGACGGATGTGCATATACAGGTTCGGGGTGTGCTTGGTTACGCCGTTTTTGGTGATTACGCAGCGGAACGGGATCTGATCAAAATCCGTATAGTCCCCATCGTAAGTGGTGTGCAGCTGCAAATGGTTGGTGTCGGTGCCCTTGTAGGAGGCATTGTCTTCCAGATCGTACCAGTGGTCATCCCCCATGCCGGCATCGGCCTGCCATTGGAAGGTATAGCCGCTGAGGTTTTCCTCGTCAACAAAGGCGAACGCATCCAGAATGCCACCGGCATAGATCTCCTCATTGTAGTAGGATACCTGAAAATCCGCAGAGGCGGTAACCGGCAACAGGGAAACACACAGCAGCATACAAATTAGCAAGCAAAAAAGTCGTTTTTTCATATACGTGACCCTTTCCGTCGTTTTCGCTGGGATATATTTAGTATATCAATCAGAAAAACAAAGTCAAGCCGCGAAAGCCCCCGCACACAAGGCCTTGGCGGGCTTGTTTGGTGTCGGCGGGGACAAGCCCGTCTGTATTTTACAGCGCAAACCGCACCCCTTTTTTGCACAAGAGAGGCTGATATTAAATGCCACCCAGGGAGGGTGGCATTTTAATATCAGCAATCAGCCTTCTTTAATCGACGCCTGCGCGGCGGCGAGGCGGGCGATGGGAACGCGGAAGGGCGAGCAGGACACATAGTCCAGTCCGGTGCGGTGGCAGAACTCCACGGAGGTGGGGTCGCCGCCGTGCTCGCCGCAGATGCCGAGGTGCAGCGACGGATTCGCCGCGCGACCCAGCTTTGCGGCCATCTCCACCAGCTTGCCCACGCCGTTTTGATCCAGCCTGGCGAAGGGGTCGTTTTCATAGATCTTGCGGTCATAGTAAGCGTCGAGGAACTTTCCGGCGTCGTCGCGGGAGAAGCCGAAGGTCATCTGCGTCAGGTCGTTGGTGCCGAAAGAGAAGAAGTCGGCCTCCGTGGCGATTTCGTCGGCGGTCAGCGCGGCGCGCGGGATCTCGATCATGGTGCCGACGAGATACTGCATGTCGCTGCCGGCGGCAGCGATGATCTCGTCCGCGGTTTTGACCACGACGCTCTTGACGAATTTCAGCTCCTTGATCTCGCCAACCAGCGGAATCATGATCTCGGGGACCATTTTCCACTCGGGATGCCGCGCCTGCACGTTCAGCGCAGCCTTGATGACGGCGCGCGTCTGCATGGCGGCGATTTCGGGATAGGTGACGGCCAGACGGCAGCCGCGGTGACCCATCATGGGGTTAAACTCATGCAGACCGGCGATGATATTGCGGATGTCGGCAACGGATTTGCCCATATCGTCCGCCAGCCGCGCGATGTCTGCCTCCTCGGTGGGGACGAACTCATGCAGCGGGGGATCCAGAAAACGGATGGTGACGGGGCAGCCCTCCATCGCCTCGTAGATGCCCTCAAAGTCGCCCTGCTGCATCGGCTCGAGCACGGCCAGCGCGGCCTCGCGCTGCTCCACGGTGTCGGAGCAGATCATGCGGCGGATGGCGCGGATGCGCTCGCCCTCAAAGAACATATGCTCGGTGCGGCACAGGCCGATGCCCTGCGCGCCGAATTTTCTGGCCTGCGCGGCGTCGTAGGGGGTGTCTGCATTCGTGCGCACGCCCAGACGGCGATATTTATCCGCCCAGGCCATCACGCGGCCGAATTCGCCGCCGATGGAGGCGTCCGCCGTGGGAACGGCGCCGGCATAGATGTTGCCGGTGGAGCCGTCAAGACTCAGCCAGTCGCCCTCCCGATAGACCTTGCCGGACAGGGTGAAGCACTTATTTTCCTCGTCCATAGCGATCTCGCCGCAGCCGGAAACGCAGCATTTGCCCATGCCGCGCGCCACGACGGCCGCGTGAGAGGTCATGCCGCCGCGCACAGTCAGAATGCCCTGCGCCGCCTTCATGCCCTCAATGTCCTCGGGCGAGGTCTCCAGCCGCACCAGAATCACCTTCTCGCCGCGCGTGGCCCAATCCTTGGCGTCCTCGGCGGTGAAAACAACTCTGCCGCAGGCCGCGCCGGGAGAGGCGGGCAGCGCCTTGCCGATCACAGGCGTTTTCTTGAGCACATCCGCATCGAACTGCGGGTGCAGAAGCGTGTCCAGAGAGCGGGGCTCGATCATGGCCACGGCCTCTTTTTCCGAAATCATGCCCTCGTCCACCAGATCACAGGCAATTTTCAGCGCGGCGGCGGGGGTGCGCTTGCCGTTTCGGGTCTGCAGCATGAAGAGCTTGCCGTGCTCGACGGTGAACTCCATATCCTGCATATCCCGATAGTGATTTTCCAGAATTTTGCACACGTCCACAAAATGCGCATAAGCCTCCGGGAACTTCTCGGCCATCTGCGCGATGGGCATAGGCGTGCGGATGCCGGCGACCACGTCTTCGCCCTGCGCGTTGGTCAAAAATTCGCCCATGAGCTCCTTCTCGCCGGTGGCGGGGTTGCGGGTGAAGGCAACGCCCGTGCCGCAATCGTCGCCCATGTTGCCGAAAGCCATGGCCTGCACGTTGACGGCGGTGCCCCAGGAATAGGGGATGTCGTTATCGCGGCGATAGACGTTGGCGCGGGGGTTATCCCAGCTGCGGAACACGGCTTGGACGGCGCCCATGAGCTGCTCCTTGGGATCGGTGGGGAAGTCCAGCCCGAGCTTGGATTTGTACTCCTCCTTGAACAGGCCGGAGAGCTTCTGCAGATCCTCGGCGCTGAGCTCGGTGTCCTGCGTGACGCCCTTTTCCGCCTTTATCTCGTCGATGAGCACTTCAAAATATTTCTTGCCGACTTCCATGACCACGTCGGAATACATCTGGATAAAGCGGCGGTAGCAGTCCCACGCCCAGCGGGGATTGCCGGATTTTTTGGAAAGTACATCCACGACGCTTTCGTTCAGACCGAGGTTCAAAATGGTGTCCATCATGCCGGGCATGGAGGCGCGGGCGCCCGAACGCACGGAGACCAGCAGCGGATTTTCCGGGTCGCCGAAGCGCTTGCCGGTGACCTCTTCCAGCTTGGTGATGCTGTCCATGATCTCTTCGCGGATGGCGTCATTGATCTGCCCGCCGTCATCATAGTAGCGGATGCAGGCTTCGGTGGTGATGGTGAAGCCCTGCGGCACCGGCATGCCCAGGCTGGTCATTTCGGCTAAGTTTGCGCCCTTGCCGCCCAGCAGCTCGCGCATCGAGCCATTGCCTTCGCTGAACAGATAAACATACTTGGTTGCGGTTGCTTTGCTCATAACAGGTCCTCCTTTACAGCCAACTGCTCTGATGCAGGGCTTGTAATGATCAAATCAATATGCAATTATTCATAATAGTTCGAATATTTGAACTATTGTTGGTACAACCCTATAATCAGTATTTCGCCGCTGCCGATATTTATCCTTGTGGATAAGGAGGCTGTTTGGCAAATTATGACAAAAAAAGATGCCGCCGGGGCAGCATCTTTTCGCAGTATCATTCATTCTTGTTGTAGGAGTAGAGGTGCTTGCCCTTGGGCAGGCTCCAGCGGTATTTGGCGGCCAGCAGGCGGATGCCCACGATCAGCAGCGTACCCAGCATCATGGCGGCATTATCGCCCAGCACCGGCCAGGCGAAGAGGCAGATGATGGCGCCTACGATGGCGGCGCTGGCGTAAATATGCTTGACGAAGATATAGGGCGGGTTGCCGGCGAAGAGATCGCGCAGCACGCCGCCGCCCACGCCGGTCATCACGCCGACGAATACCACGAGAAAGCCGTTGCTGCCAAAGCCGGCCTCCATCGCCACTTTCATGCCGATGACGGTGAAAATGCCGAGGCCCAGCGCATCGCTTACCAGCATCAGCCGGTCGAAGAGGCGCGGCTTTTCTGCCAGCTTATACTGCACAACTGGCATAAAGACGAGCAGGGAAGAGGCGATGGCGATAAGCATATAACGCGGCTGCTGCAGCGCATTGGGCGGGGCGATGCCCAGCAGTATATCGCGGATCATGCCGCCGCCTACCGCCGTGGTCAGACCCAAAATGCAGGTGCCCAGCAGATCCATATTCTTTTTCAGGGCGGTCATCGCGCCGGATACGGCAAAAGATACCGTGCCGATGATCTCTAATATCAAAATAAACAGCTGCATCGTCTTCTCCTCTATCAAGCATATATCCGCTATTATAGCGGCTGTGCGGCCTTTTGTCCAATAAAAAAGCATCGCTTATGCGATGCTTTTTTCGTCTTATTGAAGCGGAACGCCGCCGACCATAAACATGACGATGATGAGAACGACCTTGCTGCACAGGGCGAAGGGGTAGCAGGCGGCATAGCCGGCAGAGGGGTCGTCGCATTCGGCAGAATCCACGGCGGCGGCCAGGCCGGGGGTGGAAGTCATGGAGCCGCAGATGGCGCCGGAAAGCGGGATCCAGTTCAGCTTCAGCACATAGCGGCCGAGCAGGAAGGCGAAGAGTACGGAAAGCGGGGCTACCAGCAGCGCGGTGAGTACGATGTAGACGCCGGAGGTGGCGATGGCCTGTACCGCATCGTAGCCGTAGGCAAGGCCGACCATGCCGAGGTAGGAGCTGACGGCGATATCACGCAGGCCGGAGATGATCTTGGGATCGGAGCGGAAGTTGAGCGAGCCAAGCTTGGCGAGGCAGCCGAGACCCACGGCAGAAATGATCATACCGCCGGTAGAGCCAAGGCTGAATACCTGACCGTTATTGCCCAGCGGCACCTTGATGCTGCCGATGACATAGCCCAGCGCACAGACCAGAGCCAGCGCACGAATGTCCAGACCCTTGCCCACCGGTGCTTCCACGCCCTTGCTCTGGGCGGCGATATCGGCGCGGTGCGCCTTCAGCTCGGCGGCTTTGTCGATCTTGAACAGGCGCGGCAGCAGCATCATGCCGAAGATGGAGCTGGTCACGCCGAAGGGGTAGGCGAGAGAGTAGGCGGTGCCGATGCGCGCCATCATCGCGGCGGCATAAGCTTCGGCATCCATACCGGCGGCGGTGGCGGCGGCCAGGGCTACGCGTTCGCCGGTTTCCAGGCCGATGGCCAGACCGGGGGAGCTGGTCTGAGAGCCGGTGAGTACGCCGACTGCCTCAAAAGCGCTGCAGCCCGGCAGCAGGTGGCAGATCAGCATCGCCAGCACCGCGCCAAAGGTGGGCGTGAGCGTGCCCATGAAGACGAAGCGCGCGCCGTAGCGTTTGACCACGGCGATCAGGTCTTTGGATGCCAGCAGGCCGACGGTGACGATGAAGAGGATCAGCGCGATGCTCTGTACCGGGGAGTAGACGATGCCGTTTTTCAGCACGCCGGCGGCAATATCCGCATAGGCGCTGTCGGCGGCGACGCCGTAGGCCCAGCGGTGGACCAGCCAGCTGATCAGCAGGCCGACGAACAGCGGGCCGCTGCTGCCCAGCTTAAATTTGCCCATTTTCTGCCATTTGCCGAAGCACATGCCAAAAAAGAGGGTGATGAAGAGCAGGAAAAAGGGAGAAGTGGCGGTTTGCAGTAAAAATCTCATAGTTTTACCTCGATATTTTTATAAAACTGTCTAAGCTGCATCCAGTATACTCAAACTGACGCAGCTTGGCAAGCGGCAAAATTGCGGCAGATAAACGCCGCAGAAAACAAAACACCAGCTAAATGGGCATATATAATAAAAGATATAAGCTAAGATATGCAAAAAGGTATAGCAAAAAGCATATGCCAGCGCTTCTGCCATAATAAAAAGTTTATTGTATGTATGTATCAACTTTACACTACCTTTTGTAGTCTATTTTTATTCATTCCTTATATCTATAATTAATACAGGAATGAGAGGTGTTACTATGAATAGTGAAGGCCTTAAGATCAAAAAGCGCGGCGAAGACGGCAATAAGATCATCAGCCTGCGTATCAAAGAAGAGCTGCTGATCAAAATCGATCGCCTGGCCGAAGAAAGCAATTATTCCCGCAACGGGCTGATAAATTTGATGCTTACATATGGCGTGGAACATGTAGAAATCGAATAGAAGCAAACAGAAAACATAAGCAGGCATAATGCCTGCTTTTTTCTTGTATTGCGCCGGCTATTCTGCTAAACTGGCAGCAAGGAGGCGATGCTATGACTAGCAGCAAAGAATACTCGCACAAGTGGCTGGAACGGCTGATCGCCGCCGAGCTTACGCCTAAGCCGATGATGGGTGAGTATCTGCTCTACTACCGCGGCAAGTACACCGCCGCCATCTGCGACGACCGCCTGCTGATTAAGCCCACCCGCTCCGCCTGCCGCCTGCTGCCGGATGCGCCGCTGGAAAGCCCGTATGAGGGCGCCAAGCCGATGCTGCGCGTGGCGGATGATACTCCGGTGGAGCTGGTGCTGCAGCTGCTGGAGGCCGCCTGGGCCGAGCTGCCCGCACCCAAAACAAAAAAGAGATAACAAAAAGAGCATCCCACCGGGATGCTCTTTAATATGTATAGGATTCAGGCGTGGTTACGCAGGTAGAGCAGCTTGCCGCTGATGAAGCCTGCCATAGCGCAGAACAGTTCCAGTGCCAGCTTGCCCAGCGCGCCCAGCCAGTTGATGCCGCCCAAT